>AWGX01000911.1 GCA_000495415.1 Smithella sp. ME-1
TATGACAAGGTTTCATTGAAACACCACGTTAGTTGGTAAACGCGTTAAGAAGGAAATTTCTCTATACAACGACTGTTTTGAATACTTTGTTTCACTCAAAGAATAACGTTCAAAGGGTAGTTAACTCTTTCCTGATAAGTACCTGTTTTATAGTAGAAGCATAAAGATAATGAATCTACAAGTCAAGTGATTTTGGGGCACACCCGTTTTTCTCATCACTTAATTACGGCGTGTTTCAGCATCCAATGGCCATCTTTAGGGTATCCATATTCAGGTTACCGCCGGACATGATCATAGCCACTTTTTTACCTGCAAGGCGATCACTGATTTTATAAGCTGCCATCAAGGAAACTGCGCCTGCGGCTTCAGCCAGATTGTGTGTAGTTGTCAGCGCCATTTTTATTCCTTCCAGTATTTCATCTTCGGTTAAAAGCACGACATCACTGATAGTATCTTTGAGGATGGCATAAGGCAGATGAAAGACAGCTCTTGCGGCAAGTCCATCAGCAATCGTATGAGCATCATCAAGAGTTATAATTTCGCCTTTTTTCCATGAATCATAAAATGACGCAGCATTTTGAGCTTCTACACCGATTATTTCTATTGCCGGCTTAAGTTCACGCATTGTTTTTAAAAGTGACGCGCAACCGGC
>AWGX01000912.1 GCA_000495415.1 Smithella sp. ME-1
TTTCTCCCTTTGGTCGAAATGACATAAAAAGTTTAGGGTAGAGAGGGAGGACTAAAGAAAATGCAATTTCCGGAATATCGTGCCCGCAGGTTAAGAAAGAATGAAAATTTCCGGCGTCTGATACGCGAAACAAAACTAAGCGTTGACGATCTGGTTTATCCACTTTTCGCGGTACCGGGTAAGAATTTCAAAAAACCTATTTCGTCCATGCCTGGTCAGTTTCAGCTCTCCGTTGATAATATTGCCAAGGAAGCACAAAAAGCGCGCGATCTGGGGATACCCGCAATTTTGCTCTTCGGCATTCCGGAGAAAAAAGATGAGATGGCCACCGGTGCATTTGCCAAGGATGGCATTGTTCAGCAGGCCGTAAAGAGAATTAAAAATGAAGTGCCCGACATTCTGGTGATTACGGATGTCTGCCTCTGCGAATACACCAGCCACGGTCACTGCGGTATGCTGGAAAAAAACAGCGTGCAGAATGATGAAACGCTGGAGGTACTCGCGGAAACCGCTCTTTCGCACACTCGTGCCGGAGCCGATATGGTGGCGCCATCAGCGATGATGGACGGACAGGTGGCGGCTATCCGCGAAGCGCTGGACGAAAACGCTTTTGAAGATGTACCCATCATGGCCTACGCAGCAAAATACGCGTCGTCATTTTACGGGCCTTTCCGCGAGGCCGCCGAAAGCGCGCCGCAGTTCGGCGACAGGAAAGCTTATCAGATGGACCCGGCCAATGCTGACGAAGCGATTAGGGAAATTTCGCTGGATGTGGGCGAGGGCGCGGATATCATCATGGTGAAACCGGCGCTGGCTTATCTGGATATCATCTGCCGCGCGAAACAGGAATTTGATTTGCCTTTGGCGGCTTATAATGTCAGTGGTGAATATTCGATGATTAAAGCGGCAGCGCAGCTGGGTTGGCTGGATGAAGAAAAAGCTATGATAGAGTCGCTGACTTCCATCAAGCGCGCCGGCGCGGATATTATTATCACTTATTTTGCAACGCAGATTGCGAAATTGCTGAATAAGTGAAATTCCCTCTCCCTTGAGGGGAAGAGGGTAAGGGTGAGGGTGAAAAA
>AWGX01000913.1 GCA_000495415.1 Smithella sp. ME-1
TTCTTTTATTTATGAACTAAATTGGAGGAGCGATAAAGTTGTCCAGACGTATTGTCGTGTTATCCGAAGAAATAGCCAACAAGATTGCTGCCGGTGAAGTAGTGGAGAGGCCGGCTTCGATTGTCAAGGAGCTGCTGGAAAATTCCATTGATGCCGGCGCTACGGATATCAGAGTGGAATTGGAGAAGGGCGGTTGCCAATCCATTAAAGTGATTGATAACGGTTCGGGAATAGAACACGATGATGTTCCGCTGGTTTTTGAAAGACACGCCACCAGTAAAATTCATAAATATGAAGATATCTTTAATGTTGTTTCTTTCGGTTTCCGCGGAGAAGCAATGCCCAGTATTGCCTCCATTGCCAAAGTTGAATTACTGACCAGACGCAAAAA
>AWGX01000914.1 GCA_000495415.1 Smithella sp. ME-1
CTTGCCTCTGGAGCTTTTTACAAGTCTGTATATAATTAAAGTATTTCATCACCTAATTGAAGTGATGATAATTTTTAGAGAGAATTAAATTTATCCATCCGTCTAGGCGGGTTAAAGAGAGGCCACATGTTATCCTTATTTGAAGAACATCAAGACGAATCAGGACGTCCTCGTGAAGAATGCGGCATTTTCGCGATTTACGATCACGAGGAAGCTTCCCGCGTGACTTTCTTCGGCCTTTTTGCCTTACAGCATCGTGGTCAGGAATCGGCCGGCATCGTCAGTTCCGACGGTTGTCAGGTCTGGGAACACAAAGGTATGGGACTGGCTGCCGAAGTATTTAAAGAAGAGCACCTGCAAAAACTTCCGGGCAAACTGGCTATCGGGCATGTCCGTTATTCCACGACAGGCTCCTCCACCATTTCAAACGCGCAGCCTTTTTTAGTTCACTTTGCCGGAGATTATTACGCTCTGGCTCATAACGGCAATATTCTCAACGCGCAGAAATTACGCAAAGAACTGGAGGACAGCGGATCGATTTTTCAATCCACGATGGATAGCGAAATTGTTGTTCATCGGATGGCGCATCACATGAAAAAAGGACTGGAAAAAGCGCTGGCTGCCGCTCTCTCTCGCCTGGAAGGCGCGTACTGTTTCATCATGATGACGCGCGATAAAATAATCGCTGCGCGCGACCCGCGTGGTTTCCGGCCCCTGGCGCTGGGAAAACTAAACGGCAGCTGGGTAGTCGCTTCGGAGACCTGCGCTTTTGATCTGGTCGGCGCAGAGTACGTGCGCGATGTCGAACCCGGTGAAGTTTTAATTATAGACGGGAAGGGTGTAAGAAGCATCCATCCTTTCCCGGAGATTAAACACTGCCATTGTATTTTTGAGTTGATTTATTTTGCCCGTCCTGACAGTCAGATTTTCGGCCAGAATGTTTATTTGTGCCGCAAGCGTTTGGGACATGAATTAGCGCGTGAATACAAACCGGATGTCGATCTTGTTATGCCCTTTCCGGATTCGGGTGTCTACGCCGCTCTTGGTTACGCGGAAGAAAGCGGCATCGGTTTTGAAATGGGTATGATTCGTAACCACTACATCGGCCGCACATTTATTCAACCATCTCAACCTATGCGCGATTTCGGTGTGCGCGTCAAACTTAATCCTGTGCGGGCTATTTTGGAAGGCAAGAAAGTTTTAATTGTGGAAGATTCCATAATCCGCGGCACAACCAGCCGCAACCGCGTAAAAAATCTGCGCAGTATCGGAATAAAAGAACTGCATATGGCGGTCAGCTGTCCACCGACGGTTTATCCCTGTCCGTACGGTATTGATTTTTCATCCAAAGGTGAGCTCCTTGCGGCGAAAAAAGAAAACGAAAAAGCCATTGCCGATTTCATCGGTTTGGATTCCATTCACTACCTTTCCATAGATGGAATGATAAGGGCGACCGGCCTGAACAAAGATTGTTTCTGCCTTGCCTGTTATACCGGTGATTATCCTATTGCGCCGCCGGAGACGATTGATAAGTTTTGCATGGAAATGAAGTAGGGGTCATACCATTCCGCTTTTTCCGGCTAACTTTGTTGGCATCGTCGTCGGCTTCCTCGACGTATATTCATATACGCCTGCGGTGCCTCCTCCTCGCCGCCTCGTTATCCAAAAAAATCGAAACGGTATGATATAGGCAATTTTAAAAACATTCTTCTTTACAAAAAAATCAGATTTGTTACGCTCGTGATGAAATAATACGAGATACTTCCTTTATCGATTTCAATATTAATTATTTGAAATGAATTAAAGACTATGGAAACAAAAAAAGATCTCATCACTATAATGGTTCATGGCGCGGATTCTATAGGCATTGACATGCATACCACTAACTTGGATGACCGCAACTACAAGCTCGTTTTTGAGCCTTTTAATACTGAGCGCCGACTCTGTGAGTATGATGGTGTTATAACCTTTCAACGTCTGTACGAGAAATTCGAGCGCAAATCCAACTACATGAAATCTTGGATAGAAAATTCGTGCTTACGTGACAAGCTCGACAAGCGGGAAAAGGAAGCAGACATTCTGATAGAGAAAGGTGGTTTTATTGTTTTTCTACTTCATGAACCGTTTCTCGATCATGTGGACTATTCAGAGTACCGTGATACTGACCTAGTCAAACGCTTCTTAAACTGGGATGGACTCAATAGAACGGACTATGATCAACGGCTGACATCACTGAATTGTGTTCGCAATGAGTTCGCCGAATTCTTTAAGCTCTATGGCGCTGCACAGTCGTGCTTTAACCATTATGGAAGTTTGCCGTGGCTAGATTTGGCACGAATAAATGGAAGGTCGGTAAGCATGATTATTACTGACAAATTATTCTTTATCCCATGTCTGTTGCCCGACCAGCGTGGGAAACAAAAAGAGGAATTCTTCCGTCTCCTGTCAGAAGCCATCGTCTCGTGTGTCAAAAAGCTTCGCGTCGAACTCCCATCATGGGCTGACGAGTTCCTCTTGCCAAATGAGAAATCTATCGTCGAAGAGCAGTCAACATTGTCTGAACGTCTTAAAGCGCTGGAGCAGGAACGAGAAACGCTGACCAGATATAAAATGGTTCTCGTAGGTGATAGTGACACACTTGTTGATGCCGTCGTAAACCTGCTGACAAAGGGGCTAAACCTCAAGATTGATTCCGACGACGATTTCCGTGAAGATATTTCCATTCTGGACGAAAATGGACAACTATCAGCGCTAGGTGAAATCAAAGGGACGTCTCGGGGCGTCAAACGAGAGTATATTAACCAAGCTGATAGCCATCGAGAGCGAGCGGAATTGCCATCAGACTTTCCAACTCTTCTTATAATTAATACGAATACAAAGAACACTCGTACGCTACAGGATAAAGATCAGGATGTTCCATCCGAGCAGGTGAAACATGCAGTTAAGATGAAAGTACTCGTGCTCCGAACCCTTGATCTCCTCAATCTGCTCTCCCTTATGCAGAAAGGTCAAATCCAAACCAGTGGTATTCTCGATTTATTGAAAACGCAAGTGGGATGGCTCAGAGTTATCGATGACGAGATTAGGATTCAAAAAGAATAAATAGCGCTTTTATTAAAAATTCCCAGGAAGTAATTTGCTTTTACGCGTAACTAATTTTTTGTCATCCTAAATAAATGAAACAGAAATTAAAAATAAAATTATTGTTTCTTGTCGTAGCGATGTTTTTGGGAGGGTGTGATATGCAAAACAGGTTTCTTTATTTCCCCGATCCACAGTGGCCGACGGAATCTGGTCTCGAATACGAAGGAATGAAACTCTGGCAGGCGACTGCTGATGATTATCAGGGATTGGTTGCCGCTCAGGAGGCTCCGGCACCCAACGGCACCATTGTTCTTTTTCACGGCAACGGCGGAACCGCCCTCGACAGAGGATTTTATTTCGCGCCTTTTATGGGTCTGGGTTTTCGCGTCATATTAGCCGAATATCCGAAATACGGTGGCCGTCCCGGAAAGGTAGGCGAAAAGCCTTTTGTTGCAGCCGGATTAGAAACTGTTCGCCTGGCCTATGAACAATATAAAGAGCCGCTTTATCTTGTTGGGGAATCGCTTGGCTGTGGTGTTGTTGCCGCTATCGCCCAAAAAACATCTGTTCCCATTGCCGGCATAATATTAATTACGCCTTGGGATACGCTGGCATCTGTGGCCAAATCACTATTTCCTTTTCTTCCCGTGCAATTGGTTCTCACCGATAAATACGATAGCATTTCAAACCTTAAAGAATTTAAAAATAAAATTTCCGTAGTCGGGGCGGAACGCGACGAAATCCTGCCGGTTAAGCATGCAGTCAATTTATATAACGCTCTTTCCGAGGATCGCAAGCGGATGTGGATAATCAAAGGCGCACACCATAACGACTGGCCGATATACGCAGAAAAAACTTTGTTTAAAGAAATAACCGATTTTGTGAAAATAACTGATTAATTTTTGTGTGAAAGAAGTATGAAGAAAATATTAATTATTACATTTGTATTTATTGCTTTGTTTACTTTCGTGGCTATTGCTCAGGATAATATCGAAAAAAAGAAAATCGAATTTCTGATATCATCGGTACAGAATTTAAAAGGGGCAAAATTTATTAGAAATGGAGCAGAGCATGACTGCGTGGAAGCCGCGAAACATTTACGCCTAAAACTGGAAAAAGCCGGCAATCGTGTCAAAACGGCCAATGACTTTATACGGTTGTGCGCTTCCAAGTCTTATATTACAGGTACAACTTACATAATAAAATTTCCTGACGGTAAAACTATCACGTCAGAAAAATATTTACGGGAAAAACTAAGGGAATATTCTTCAACCGGCAAAAATTAATGGGACAGCTACAATTAATTTATTTACATATTTTTCTTGTTGCATTGTTAATGTAAATAGACTATAATTATGACCAATAAAAAACAAGGACATAAATATGAATAAGACAATTCCATTGGCGGAAGCCAAGAAAAATCTATCGGCTCTTGTTAGAGATGTTGAAGCAAAATATGACCGATTTACCATCACTAAAAATGGCGTCAATGAAGCGGTTCTAATGAGTTGTGATGAGTTTGACGGGTTACTTGAAACTTTGGATATTCTTTCCAATAAGGAAGAAAAAGATGCCATTGCCAGAGCAAAAAAACAAGTTAGAAACGGCAAAACCATTTCTCTTTCCGCCATTAAAAAGAAATACAAACTCCCATGAAATACAATATTGAATTAGCACAAGAAGCTGCAGCTGATGTTGATGAGCTCTTTTATGCGGACAAGAAACTCCTTGCCCGCATTTTGAAAAAAATTGAATCTCTTGCCGAGAATCCCCGTGGAGGAAAAACTTTGACAGGTAATCACAAAGGTGAGTTTTCTTTGCGGGTTGGTGCCTACCGAATTGTTTACGAACTCAACACATCCGGCCATATCATTTTTATTCTTACGATTAAGCATCGAAAGCATGTTTACTAGTGATAAAGCTAGCCTCGTCTTTCTATGCCTTTCCAGAACTTATCCTCAAGCTCTCTCTTTACGAGTTTGCCGTCGATATGCCGGGGAAGTTCTGCTGCAAATTCAACAATTTTAGGAATTTTGAATCCGCGCAAACCGTTCTTCCTGCAGTGTTCCAGAATGTCCTCTTTGTTTATTGCTGAGTTCTTTTTCAGCTGTATGACAGCGGCTACACACTCGCCCAAATCTGCATCCGGTGCCCGGACAACCGCTACGTCTGTCACCTCGTCGTGATTATTGATTATTCTTTCAATCTCATTAGGATAGATGTTCACGCCACCGCTGATAATCATTTCTTTTACTCTGCCGGTTAAATAAACATATCCATCCTCATCCATGTAACCAATCAAGCCGTCATCAAACCATCTTACGCCATCAACGAATTCAAAAACGCTTTTTGTTTTTTCCGGAGATCCGGAATATTTTAAACTTTCCGTCATCATGGTTCTGTTAAATATATAGCCTTGCTCATTCGGTGCGCACCATTTGGCTTCTTCTTTATTATAAATTCCCAGTTCACCGCAGCGGGCTTTGCCCACGCTCGCCAGTCTTTTGGGATTTTGTTCATAGTCTTCAGGAATCAGAGTTGTTACAACCGCAGTTTCCGATGATCCGTAGAATTCATGGAAAACATTATTTTTACAGCCTCTTTCTTTGAAAAATCTGTTCGCGGCTTCTTTAAGTTCCGGAGACGCTGGCGCGGAACCGCATATTAAGGATTTCATGGAACTCAAATCGTACTTATTCTTCACATTATCGGGAAGATGCAGCAGTCTATCAATAATTGTGGGGACAATAAATACCCAACCTATCCTCTCCTTTTCTATCAGCTTCAGAAGTTCTTCAGCATTGAAGTTTCTCATGGCGACTCCGGTTGCCCCGTGAAGCAGCAATGGTGTCCATCCGATGATTGACGCGGCATGATAAACCGGACTCGGCATCAAGAGTCTGATGTTAGCTGATTTCTTATCCTTGATCTTATGAGCGCCAAACCAATAAGTAAAGCTCACCTGTTTTACCAAAAGCGTTAAATAATCTTTAAGCGATGTCTTCGGTTTTTCTGATGTATCGCTTATCAGATACCCGAATCCATCAAAATAATTTACATTTTTCGGAGCACCCGTTGTACCGCCGCTATAGGGATTGAGCGCAAGGGCGATACTGACCTTCGGCATGGTATTCGCAGACTTGGACAACAAATCTTCGTACAACATGACGCCATCTTTAAGTTTTGCTCCGACCATAACATAGTGTTTCACCGTGGTAAGTTTATCTTTGATAGCAATAACGTCATCATAAAATTCTTCGTCGAAGATTAAGATTTTCGGTGATGCCCTGTTTATTGCTCCGGCAAGATCGTCTCCCTTCAAATGCCAGTTTAGAAACGGCATGGGGCAGCCTATAAGCGAACCGGCAAAAAGCGCTTCAAAAAATTCGTTGCCATTAAGAAGAAGTTCGGCGAATCTATCTTTGGGTTTTAAGCCAAGCGCCTGTAATCCATTCGCCAGCCGGAGCACTCTATCCTTAAGCTCCCGGTAGGTGATTCTCTTTTCTCCGGTAATGATTGCTTCTCTGTCACCGAAAACATCCCACATCGATACAAACATGCTGGCTACAAGATCATCGAGTTTAAAAGTAAAGACGCATTTTATACTTTTGATAAAACCGGTTTTGGTCACGGTTTTAAACAAAATTTTTATGATAGTCACTAAACCCAATTGTTTTATTGCTACCAAAGCAACTCCGCGGGTTTCTTTCATAAAAATTAAGCGGGGCAAGTTTAACAGAACCGAAAAAAAACTTTTTTCTTTCATAAAATATAAACCGCCTTTGAAATAAAATGATAGATATCCTCAACGAGGAGAGCATCATAAAACCGAAGACCAGAAGTCTGATTATACTGGATGCTGTTTTTTTCTTTTCTCCATTTTGGTCTTTTCGTCAATATATTTTTCAGCACACTTATGGTTCCAGAATTTCAAAATCTTTCTAAAATTTTTATACTACCGGCGTTCTGAAAACTTCGCCCGTATCTTTCCGTAACCAGATTCTAAAACGGTGCCACCAATGGATCGGACTGCGCAATTGGTGTAAAGCCTGCGATGCCTGGGTGATTTGTTGAGAATTCAAGGGATCTTCATTATATACTTCCTGCTGGAAGAGTTCGACAATAAGCATAATCTCCTGATAAATCGCAGGGAAATAATGACTTAAACGTGAGCCATACTCCCATGGCGTTTCGCTTGATCGGTGCGACAGTCCGCTGCGCCGTCCCCAAACAATAAGTAGACGGTAAAATTGGGTGGCGGTAGAATAGCCCCGTAAACGACTAAATATCCATGTTACACATGATCGGAAAAAAATCGGGATCTGAAGAAGCAACGCCAACAGGCGTTTTAAGTAAATATGTTTCTGCTTGCTTCTCGTTGTTTTAGACAGTGACCACCGGATAAAATGCCAGATTCCAATGCCCAGGACTACTACAATTATTATACCCAGTATGCCCCCGATACTCGAGGTCAGAATTTTTTCTAAAAGTGCCGTCCACCAATTCGTTTCCCCCGGAGAAAGATTTGCATTTCCTATAGTTATATCTCTTCTCGTATCTACAGGGGCCACGCCTCCCCCATGCGGCATTAACCAAAAGAGTAAAACTGCTTTGAACATCGGGACAAGAGGTTTGATTCCCTGCTTGAGCAGATCATAACCTGTTTCGGCAGTCATCATGAAGTATGTCCAGAAAAACGCCAACAATCCCCCACCGGACATTATCACTACAAACGCAAAACTCAGCACAACCCCGATGAGTCGGTATCCTGCCCGATATGTTTTAGGTGTATGGTTACGATTACGGGCGCTGCCAATAGCGATCATTCCAAACAGCAGAAACGGCAAAATCAGCCACTTGGTTAAAGGATCAACAAGCGGAACGCCGTCGCGGATAAGAACCATTAGTTTTATTAAAAACAGACCTAACAACATTCCGAGACCCAAATCAAACCGCCTGCATACATTCCGATAAGTGTTGGACCATCGTGTAAATTGTATTCCACCCATCCAAAACAGCAATGCCCAGAATAGAGTCAAGGACAGAATCAACCATTTCGGATGACCATCAGGCGTATTAAATAAAGCATCTGTCCATGCCCGGCTCCAAAAAGGATACGACCAGTAATTAAAAGCATAAATAATGTAAAGTGCCACAGGTAGACATATCAAGAGATGCAGTCCAATGATTGTAATCCAGCGCCAACCTCTGCCGCGTATGAAAAATGTTAGTGCCGCAGCTATACTGAACGCCACAATCGCGGCAGGCAGTGGAAACAGCCGCTGCGCTAATGAAAACATAATGAAGATTGCCCAAGCAGAAAGCCAGGTTACTTCCATCACGCCGCATGCCAGTAATAATATAGTAGGATGTGTTGGTTTTATTTCTTTGTGTTCAGACACAAATCCTCCAATTGATACCACTTCCCGCGTATGCCTTCTAACATTCCGTCCGTTTCTGCCGAAAGTTGTCCCATTACAAATATTGCCGGCAAATGGCGGTGCTGAAACAAGTTGCTGACAGCTGCTGTCGTATCGTCATAACAATATGCCAGATGAAAACAACTTACCCCCCAGGGTAAATTCATGTCGCGCATGAGCACCGTTAATATATTCTCAGTGGTCTCCATCAGCAGTTTAGCCAGCAGTTCCAGCAGTGCCTGCGACTGGCGGGGACCGCTGGCGATAGCTAGCATTCCGGGGCTACCGTCGATAACCCGGCCATTAGTGACGATTCCTACACTTTGTCCTTTTTGCAGCAATTGTACACCGACGGATGCCGCCACTTCCAGCGTCTGCTCGAAGGTATCTGCGGCCTGATGTCTGGTAAATTGAGTCACATCCAGTACGAGCAACACTTTTTCCTGTGTTGTCGGTTCGAAGAGTTTTTCCTGCAGCCGGTTATAGCGGGCACTGGCTTTCCAATGAATATATTTGGCCGGCTGTGAATGATGATATTCTCGCGTACCGAGGAGATATACCGGATCGTGAATGGGATGTTTGGCCCCTGGTGTTCCCCAAACGTCTTGTTTTTGCACGCCGAGCCCGATCAGTGGAATCAAACGCGGATACACCAAGACCTGCCGGAGGTCGTGTACTTGCCGGTCGTGCGGGAAAAAACCCAGCAAATCGCCGGCGCAAAGCGACGTCATGCCAATGTGGTACACACCACGTCGTTTCGCCTCAAGAGCCCACCGCATGTCAACCTGCTGATACCACAGCAAACCGCTTTCCTGTGTTAATGCGGTTGTATCCGACACGGGTTGGAACGGGCCCTCCGTGGCAATGCCGATTCGTAGCCACACAGGTAACCAGGTCGTGTTTTCAGCGCGGACAGTGAAAGTTAATTTTTCTCCCGGGAAGAGACGCTGCCTGTCTAGCCGCGTGTTCCATATTAATCCGTTCGCAGTGGCTCGGCTCCAGAGTTTAACCCCGCTGACCATAACCAAAATTAGAAAGGTTAACAGAGCCAACGTCTGTTCACCTTTTAATAATGCGATAAAAAGGAAGATGCCTATGATGATTTGAATCAACCTTACGGTTAGCAGTGTTGAGACATCGTATTCCTGTGTATCCATATTCATTTACAAAGGGATTGCGATTTCGGTGAGAATTTCATCTATCACCTGTTCCGGTGTTTGGCCGCGGAGTCTTTCTGTTTCCTGTAAAAACAAACGATGCGCCAATATCGGTCCGGCTAAATATTTGATATCATCCGGCAGCACATAGGTTCGTCCACGCAGTGCGGCAAGCGCCTGTCCCGCCCGCATTAAATTCAGTGAACCACGCGGGCTGGCACCAAAGCGAATTGCGGGGTGCTGTCTCGTAGCTTCCACCAAATTTACGATATATTCCCGTAACGTAGGTGATACCCGAACTTGTTTCCGGGCTTGCTGCAATGCTGTTATCTGTGTCAAACTTGTAACGGCCTTTAATTCCAGGAACGGTTCATTCTCCTGAAAACGTTCCAGAATGAACAGTTCTTCTGCTTTTTCAGGGTAACCGATCTGTGTTTTCAGTAAAAAACGATCAAGCTGCGCTTCCGGCAGAGGAAATGTTCCTTCCAGTTCAATCGGATTTTGTGTAGCGATTACAAAAAACGGAGTTGGCAGTGGATACGTGCATCCGTCGACCGTGACTTGCCGTTCCTCCATGCTTTCCAAAAGACTGGCCTGTGTACGCGGGATCGTACGGTTAATTTCGTCCGCCAGCAGGATATTGGTTAACACCGGACCAGGCTGGAAAGTAAATTGACCGCTTTGCTGATTGTATATATTGAAGCCGGTAATATCTGAAGGCAGCAGATCCGGGGTGCATTGCACCCGTTTAAATGATCCACCGATACTCCGGGCTAAAGATTTAGCGAGCAAGGTTTTACCAAGGCCGGGCACATCCTCAATCAGCACATGCCCATCCGCCAGCAATGCCACTACCAGTAATTCAATCGAACGCTGTTTCCCCACAATTACGCGGGCGATGTTCTCAATAAGACTCTGACACACATTAAAATCCATATCGAGGTCTCCTGTAAACTTTTGATGGGGAAATTATTTTGTGAATGGAAGTATAGAAAAGACACCATGTTATGTCAACGATAAATTGGCTACCAGAAATATAGTGCGAAATTTAGACGAATATCTTCCGCACATCTCAAAGAAGAAAAAGCTGTTGAATAAAAATTTTCCAGAGTCAGGTATAACAGGAATAGCGTGGATTATGAAACATGCGCTAAAAAATAAGTTAATAAATTAACCGGACGCTTTCACTACCTTAATCTTGGGGGCGGAACGCAAACCCGCCTCATGCCTTCCTTGAGTGAAATGGCATCTACTGGACAGAAACGCGCGCACACGCCGCAACCAATGCAATATTTCTCTTCCCGTATTGCCTTATCGTCGGTAATTTTAATCGCATCCACAGGGCAGCGGGTTTCGCATTCTCCGCAACCAGTACACTCTTCTTCGTCGATTACGGATAAATAGTTCGTGGAATTAATCATCGGCGTAATGCCGTTACGCCAGAGAGTAAAGGCGTCGCAGCAGTCTTTGCAGCAGTTGCAGATGCTATTTTCTTCCTTCATAATGTTTGAGCCGTTGTGTATTGCCTTATGAATGAGGCCGGCCTCTTCGGTTTCTTTCAATATTTTAAGAGCTTCTTCTTGTGTGATTTTTCTGGCAAAGCCTTGATTGACAACGTGGCGGGCTGATTTCCCGAAAGTGAAACACACCTCATTCGGAGCGTTTGTTTCGCAGTCATGGCCGAGAACTTTGTTATAATTTCTGCAGAAACAGTATCCCACCGCGATATCGTCATTCTTTTTGATAATTTCTTCCACTGTTCTGGAAGGTAGAACCTGTTCCTCTACTTTCACTGTTTCATCAACGATTATTTTAATAGGTTTGCCTTCTTCGTTGGTAAATAACGGGACGGTGCGGTCAGGGGCAGGTTGCACATCGAAAATTGGAATAAATGCGTCGTATTGACTCTGCACGGTGTTCTTAAGTTCCTCTAAAAGTTTATGATACAGCTTCGCTATTTTTTCAAATTCCTTTATTTTCTCACCTTCCATGCGCTCCTTCATAAACGTGTATTCGAAAGCGCCTACGATGATTAACGGCAAAAGCCTGTAGACCATCACTCCTTTTGTATTGGGTTGATTAAATATGAAACCCTTTTTTGCCAATCCATCGGTCATTTTTTCTATATCGGCCTCAGCGAGCCCTGATTTCTCTTTAAGCTGATCGATAGACAGAGTTGTCTCTTGGTCAAAGTTATTTATTATGAAATCGACCTCTTCTTCTGTTAAATAGAGTTTAACTATTTCCAGCAAGGTATCTGATATTACGAACGGAAGAATTCCGGCCCTTACAATAATATTTGCCGCCTGAGTGTATTTGTTCGTTAATGCGTCCATGATTCTACCTTCTTTTATAAGTATTTTTGCATGAGGGAATATAAAAAAGGCTCTCTGGTAAGTCAAGAGAATCTTGGCTGCCGGAAGTGATGATGCGGAATAAGAAATTCTGTCGGTAAGTCCTCCGCACCCTTTCAAATATTTAATGTGGAAAACAAATTAAAGAAAAGATATAAGCCAACAAATATTAGAGGACAAACATGACCGTTTACCGCCGTGTAACTTTATCAAGAGTACTGCAAATCAGTGCGCTTATGCTGCTGATTTTTGTTGTTATTTGCGTTGTTTCTCTTTCGTTGGGTAGTGTCCATATTGGTTTTATCGAGGTATTCAAGTCGCTGGTTGGTTCTTTTACCGGTGATAGTTCTCTTTCTTCTCAGGAAGAATTAATTATATTTTCCGTGCGTTTGCCGCGGATCATCTTTGCCGCAATTGTTGGTGCATCCCTTTCCCTGGGCGGAGTTGTTTTTCAAGCAATTTTACGCAACCCTCTCGCCGATCCTTATATTTTGGGAATATCAGGCGGTTCGGCTCTAGGTGCTATAATAGGAATTGTTATTGGTGCCGGTTCCTTTTATCTTGGAATTCCTATGCTGGCTTTTGTAGGGGCTCTGGCTACGGTTTTTTTAGTATTTGTTGTTGCGGGAAGCGTCAAAGGGCCTATGTCTGATAATTCACTTTTGCTTTCCGGCGTTGTCGTTAATGCTTTTTTCTCCGCCGCCATTCTCTTTTTCTTATCGATAGTCAACAGCATGGAGTTACACAGCATTACTTTCTGGTTGATGGGTGATTTGTCAGGAGCTTCAGCAAAAGAAATTTGCCTGGCGGCTATTTGCCTGTTGGTCGGTTTTGTTTTACTATACTCGCAGGCAAGCAAACTGAACTTAATTGTGCAGGGAGAAGATACAGCTCAACATTTAGGTGTCCATGTAGAGAAAACAAAACAAGTGCTTCTGATTATAACATCGCTAATTATCTCCGTGGCAGTTTCTCTGGCGGGTATAATAGGCTTTGTAGGGATTATGGTGCCGCACCTAATGCGTCTTGTTTTTGGTTCCGATCATCGTCTGCTTTTGCCGGTGTCCGCTTTATTCGGTGCATCGTTTCTAATCGTCGCCGATACTATTGCCCGGATTGTTCTCGCTCCGGCCGAATTGCCGGTTGGAGTTATAACGGCGCTTTTCGGCGCGCCTTATTTTATTTTTCTTTTGAAAAGGAATAAATATTGAGCATGTCGGTAATCGAAGCCAGAAATGTAAATTTCAGTTACGCCACTAAACCTGTGATGGAAAATGTTTCCTTTGCAATTGATGAAGCGCAAATTGTGGCGGTTATCGGCCCGAACGGTTCCGGTAAAACCACTCTTTTGAAAATTATCAATGGCACGCTTTTCCCAAATAGCGGGCAAATGATTGTTGAGGGCAAAGAGACGGGTAAATGGTCACGAAAAGAAATTGCACAAAAAGTAGCTATCGTGCCGCAGGAAACATCACAAATTTTTCCGTTTTACGCGGAAGAAATTGTTTTAATGGGAAGATTTCCTCATTTGGGCCGATATAGTTTTGAGGATAAAAAAGATTACAAGATAGTTCGTGAAGCGATGGAAAAAACAGATTCGCTGGCTTTTGCCGATCGGCGTTTCAGTGAACTTAGTGCCGGAGAACGTCAACGTGTTTTAATTGCTCGAGCTTTGGCCCAGGAGCCTAAAGTGTTGTTGTTGGATGAAAGCACGGTTTTCTTGGATTTGAAGCATCAGGTTCAGTTTTTGACTTTATTGCGGCAGTTGAACTCGGCGCAAAAACTTACGGTAATTTTTGTTACTCACGACATCAATTTAGCCGCTCAAAACGCGAATGGAATAATTTTGCTTGATTCCGGAAAAATTTATGTTATAGGAAATCCCGCGGAAGTTATTACCGCGGCGAATATAAAAGAGGTTTATGACGTCGATACTCTTGTAGACCAAAATCCGCAAAACGGATTACCAAGGATAACGTTATTGACCTGAATTGAAAAACAGTGCTGATTTTCTTTCGAAGGATAACGCGGCGGCAAGGAGG
>AWGX01000915.1 GCA_000495415.1 Smithella sp. ME-1
AGGATCAACTTCCGGAACCGGCAGGGAAAAAGCTTTCGCTTCACTCCAGGGACCTTCCAGTTTATCTGCTGTCTGGTATAATAATTTATCACCTTTATTTTGCGTGGTTAAATAAACAGCAACCCATTTTTTTTCATTTTCATGATATCTCACACTCAATTCGGAGACACAGGCATCAAGTACAACTTTAACTTTTTCGGGATTCAGTTTGTTTTCCCAGCTTCCGTCTTTAGTATAATATTCCACGGAATCGACCGGATTATCAATTTTACTTTCAGGAATACGTGCAAGAATATTACCCAAAACAATAATTTTATCTTTCGAATAAACATAGAAAGGATAAAAATAAACATAATTATCATGAACAACAGAAGTTGCCGCAAAAGCTGCAATCTCAGAGGGTAGTGCAGGCGTTAAATCAATGTAATCGTAATTCCACTCGCGCGGATCGGCGGCAGAGAAATCTTTTACTCGCGCGAATTTGTGACCTGAAACTTTAAAATTAAAAATTTCTCCTTCTTTATCTCCCGGAGTAATGCCTATTAAAGGAATATATAAAACTTTATTAACTATAAAAGGGTCCTGCGGCCATAACCACTCGTTTTCACCAAAAGATGATACAAAATTTCCTCCCTTATCTTTAAGATAATACTTAATCTTAAATTCGTTATCAGCCGAACAGGTGGAAATGGCTACTGTTGTTCCCAATATGACGTCCATATTAACGCGATCTTTTCTGTACCCTTCACACGAAACAAACGTATCTCCAAACACCCACAGCACGCGCTCGTTATCCAACGGAATGGAATACGCACCGTCTCCCCCATACCAGCAATTTTTATCAGGAAAAACCGGCAGACATCGGCCTTGGGTAGTTTCCGCGGTATATTGTTTAGGTAATAAATTTGAACATGAGAACAGCGGAAGACTTACGAGTAAAAGTGCTACACAGAATGACTTCTTCGTCACGGATAATAATTTATAATTTCTTCTTTCCATAATTTTATGATGCATAAAGTAATACCCCATGGTCCATAAGAATTTTTACACCTATTGCGATTAAAACCAAGCCACCGAATATTTCTACTTTTTTACCAAAGAGTTTTGCCAATACTTCGCCGAACAACATGCCGATTACAGTCATTAAAAAACAAACAACACCGATAATTACTGCCGGCAGTAAAATTGGTGCTTTCAGCACGGAAAAACTGAATCCAACAGCAAGCGCATCAATACTGGTGGCAATGGAAAGCATCAGCAGCGGCCAGCCGCGTGTTTGATCGGCCTTTTCTTCACTACTCTCTTTTTCGAATCCTTCCCAAACCATTTTTCCACCAACCAAAGCTAAAAGCGCAAAAGCGACCCAGTGATCAAATGATGCTATGATTTCAACAACTGTCAACCCGGCCAGCCATCCAATAACAGGCATCGCAAACTGGAACAATCCGAAAGCCGCCGCCAATCTCAACACCGGAGCCCATGATTTTTTATTGTTCGCTGCGCCAATACCGATTGCCACGGAAAACGCATCAACACCCAGGCCAATAGCCAGAATAATAATTGTTATCAAACTCATTTCTAATAATCACTTATACATTGTAACTTAATTAACGGTCATTTAACTGTATACGTCCCCCGCTGGCGGGGGATTAATGGGGTGGATGTGTTAATGCAGTAATTTTCAGCGTAGGGCGCGCTTCCCAAACGCGCCGTTTCGGACTGCTCGGGG
>AWGX01000916.1 GCA_000495415.1 Smithella sp. ME-1
CCTTTAAAAATATTCCTTGCCAGCTTGGGATTTAGAAAATCAGTTTTGGGTACAACACCGCCACTCGGGCTAATGTACGTTGCAGCTTACATCAGACAGAAATTTAATGTCGAGATACGTATTATTAATCAGAAATTAAATAATATATCCGACAATGAAATCGTAAAACAGGCTAAAGAATTTGAAGCTGATGTAGTCGGGTTGAGTACGCTGACTACCAACGCATACAGTCTTCCTTACATCACAAAAAATCTAAAAGTCGTACTTCCTGATGCGCTGATAGTTATAGGTGGTCCGCATGCCTCCGCTTTTGGAGAAAAATCACTGGAGGGCAACCTTGCCGATGTGGCGGTGCCTTACGAGGGAGAGCTTACTTTCGAGGCATTGATCAAT
>AWGX01000917.1 GCA_000495415.1 Smithella sp. ME-1
TGCTCCCCGAGCAGTCCGAAGCGGCGCGATTGGGAATCGCGCCCTACATTAAAAATGATATTTGAGGATTGCTCCAAAGAATCCGTCCATCTTGTGTCTGTGCGGATAGGTGTGAAAAAACCCGCTGCTGTCAATCAATTGCCGGTTAATTAAATCAATCGGGCAATATAATGAAAAATCAGGAAAGTGCTTTAAAAAATCATTGACAATATTTTCGTTTTCTTCAGGAAGAAGCGAACAGGTGCAATATATTAAGTGACCGCCTTTTTTGACGGCCGCCGCCGCGTTTTTCAGAATTACTTTTTGAGCGGCGGTAAAGTTTCGCAAATCTTTTTCTGTGACGCGCCATTTTATTTCCGGATTGCGGCGCAATGTTCCAGTACCGGAGCAGGGTGCATCAACCAGAACATAATCGAATTTTTCTTTTAGAGCATTAGGAAGACTCACTCCCAGATCACCTGTTTGTGTCTCAATTATGGTTACCCCCAGCCTTTCTGCTTCCAATTTTAGTTCGGCAATTTTTCCCTGATTGCGATCAATCGCAACAATTTCCCCCTTGTTTTTAAGAATGGCGGCCAGATGTGTAGTTTTGCCACCGGAACCAGCGCAGGCATCCAATATGGATTCGTTTGTCTCTGGTTTAATCAGATACGAAATCAGTTGCGCCGCTTCATCCTGAATACGCAGAAAACCGCTCTTAAAGAAATCGGTTTTCTGAAGAGGACTGGCGGAAACGTTCAGGATAATACCGACGGGTGAATATTCGGTTGCCTCCGGCGTGAATCCGGCCGCTGTAAATTCTTGCATCAAGTCTTTTCGTGATATTTTCAAAGTATTAACGCGGGCAGTCAAAGGGGGCAGTTCATTATTGGCGGAGCATAGAAGAATCGTTTCTTCAGTGCCGAACAGCTTAATCCATTTCTTAACCAGCCAGATCGGATGAGAATAAAACGAGGCTATATATTCGGCCGGATTTTTTTCGGGAGCAGGAAATGATATGCTTTCTCCACGGCGCAGATAATTTCTTAAAATTGCATTAACCAGAGCACTTTTGTCCGGCTTTAGTATTTTGGCAATCTTGACTGCTTCATCCACAACAGCAAAATCCGGCAGGCGGTCGCTGAATTTAAGCTGAAAAATGCCTATCCGAAGAACATTTTTTATGCCTTCGTCCATCTTTTCAAAATCGCCGCGATAGAGCTTCTTCAAAATCCAGTCCAGATGACCTTGGAGACGCAGCACACCATAAACAAGATGCGTAAGCAGCCTTCCGTCCGGTGTTCCGGAAAGCGAATTCGAATCAAGACATGTATCGAGCAAATCGCCAGCGAAAGAATGGCTTTTACGTACTTGATTTAAAATGTCGAGAGCCAGATGGCGAACAGATTTTTTCATGATTTAGCACGGATAACCACAGAACTTGCGTTTTCTGGATATCTGCCTTTGACTGTCATATAAAAATTGCGGATTACTTCCATGTCCTTTTCCATGTCACCGGTAGGATATATTAGAGGACCTGCTCCCCCGGTTTTCCTTTCGTAATCAATAAAAGCCAGTAAAATGGGAACATGGGCTTTCAGAGCAATATAATAAAATCCCGACTTCCAGCAATCCTTTTTATGACGTGTGCCTTCGGGAGCAAGAGCGAGAACAAATTTTTTATTATTTTCAAACTGGGATGCCATATGTTCAACAAAATGAGTGTGCGATGACCGGTCAACCGGAATAGCTCCCGACCACTTCATCGGCAGTGAAAAAGGTCCGCGAAACAATTCTTTTTTGGCGACGTAAATGGCATCAAGTTTCAGCGCAAATGCCAGAATAATTCCATAAAATAAATCCCAGTTGGATGTATGTGGCGCGACAATAAGGACAAATTTTTCTTTTTGGGGCAGTCGTCCAGATACTTTCCAACCGAGTATTTTTAAAAGAGCCAGGGAAATACCACGAAAGAATGATTTTACAATGGGTGTGTTAAAAATCGTATGATGCATAAATTCCCGGCCCTCCGATTGATGCAAAACTTATTTTTTCATTGCAAAACACTTCCCGTCTTTAAGTGATAGCCGCGCAGGAAGTCCGAAACCGGCATTCTTTTCTTTCCCGCCAATTGTATATCTTTTAAAATAACGTAACCATCCACTGCCGCAACAGGCAGTCCTGCTGCATTGGCAGTACCGATTGTGCCCGGTGGCTGATTAATATTTTCCAGTCGTGCTTCGGCTGTGAAAACTTTCAGAGATTGACCATCAAGATGAGTGTAAGCAGCAGGCATTGGACTCAAACCGCGTATCAGATTTACAATATCCGAGACATTGTTGTGCCAATCAATTTTTCCCGTCTCTTTTTTCAGTCGCGGCGCGAATGTTATGCCGGATGGATCCTGCGGTTTTCTCTTGGCGGCTCCCTGCGCTATTTGCTCGATGGATTCTATCAGTAGTACTGCGCCCCGTTGCGCTAGTCGGTCGTGCAGTTCACCGCACGTTTCTGTTGAGCCGAGGTGTGTTTCCTCCTGCAGAATAATGTCACCGGAATCCATTCCCTCATCCATTAACATAATGGTAACACCTGTTTTTGTCTCTCCGCGGATAATCTGCCAGTTGAGAGGTGCCGCTCCGCGGTATTTCGGCAGAAGAGAAGGGTGAATATTCAGACATTTCAGCGGCGGATAATCAATGATGGTTTTGGGCAGAATCTGTCCAAAAGACACTACCACAACCATATCCGGGTTAAGTTTCTTAAAAGTTTCCAGAAAAGACGGGTCATTTACTTTTTCCGGCTGAAAAACAGGCAAACCCAGCTCAAGCGCCAGTATTTTAACGGGAGAAGCGACTTCCTTTAAGCCTCTTCCCTTGGGGCGATCGGGCTGGGTGACTACGCCGATGATCGGATAATTCTGCCCATGCAGAAGGCTCAAAGCGGGAAGTGCAAAATCAGGTGTACCCATAAACAGAATTCGGGGCTTGGCCATGGGAAAATATCCTTTATTTTTTTACTGGGACAACATATTATGGAAATCTGAAAGATGTGTCAAGGATTACAAGCAAACAAAGTATTTTGCGGATACATTAATAAAACGTCATACCGGCTCATCCGGCATGCCCAGGCATGCGCCGGGGTTCCCTGCCGGAGTAAACAGCCGGTATCCA
>AWGX01000918.1 GCA_000495415.1 Smithella sp. ME-1
GTCTACCCTGCGTTTTAAGGTCTTTTTTGCCGGAGACTCTTGTCCAAAGCAATTAGTTCCAAACGCAAGAATCAAAACCAGGGAAATAATAAAAACAAAAAATCTCCTATTTATAAATCTCATATTTACCTCCGATATAAAAACTTATAATATGAATATTATATCATGTTAAATTTAACAAGCATTTTGTTTGAATAACAAGATGTCGAACTAAGTAATAAACAAATAGAGTGCTTTCGTATTTAATCCATATCATTTGTCTGGAATTGCCCTTAACGCTTAGAATTTTGTTTAAAAATAAGAAGGGGATGGCAACTTGTAAAAATACAACAAAAAATGACATAATTATTATTCATATTAAGCTAATTAGCTGGTGTATACGGTATTAATCAAAAATGTTTATTATAATATGATGTAATATATCTAAATTATAACGTAATTTCTCTATGTGAACAAGCGCATGGGCCTTTATATAAAAGTCCTTCTGTTTTACTATGCTACGTCCTATAACATATGTTATGTAAACATGAGATAGAAAGCAATGGTATCTTTTAAGTATGAAGTCGCACTTTTGTTCAATTATTTTTAAAATTCTTGGAGCTCAGGCTTTTCTCTTGAACGGCAAAATTTTTTAACTTGATAAATGCTTTTTTGGTATTGAAATCATGAATTGATTTGTCATCTTTCGATATATGTGTCCAATTAACGCCGCTATCGGCCTCTTCCCTGGCAATTTTGTCATATTCCTTAATAAATATTCCATCCGCTTTAAATATTCGAGACTCGGCGATAGCGCTTGCCTGTATTTCAATTTGATGCAGCATTTGTTTTTGCTGCTCCATCGGTATTGTCGAATGCAGAAAAACTCTAAAAGGTCTTGATTCGGTGCCTTTAAAGTATTTATCCAGAATGATTTCTGCGAGCTTTTCGCTAGCTTGTTTCGATGTTACTTCATCGGAACAACCTGATGGATGGATACTTCCCAGGGATAAACATACAGTTACGATGAAATTTTCCGCGTTAGGCAATAAAGGTTCTTTTTCAGATAAGGGGCTGAAAGTAGATGGACGAATAAGATCTTTGGTAAGTCCAGTCGGATCAGTGGGATTATAGCCCAACTGCCCTGCCGTAGAATTATATCTTTGATTAGAAGAATTAAAACCAGTCAAATTAATAGTAGATGTTATGCCTGAATTAGATGGTGACGTTGGTGCTGATAAATATGTCGTACTTAACGTACCTGTTGTCGTGGGCGTTGTTGGCTGAGAAGGAGTATTAATATTTCCCCATGACTGTGTATTTATTTGAATACTTCCAGCGCTAAAACTAGAAAAGTCAATTGTAACTCCCTGAGCATAAACTAATCCTCTTTGAGTGAAGAAAAAACAAATTATAAATAAAGCCAGCGATAACTTCTTAAGTGACTGAATCATAAAAAATCTCCCCATCAATTAATATAAGGAACGCTTAGAATTT
>AWGX01000919.1 GCA_000495415.1 Smithella sp. ME-1
GACCAACAAAGATAGCGCTTTGATCGAAAGCGTATTCCCGCGCAAAGTAAATAGAATATTTTCTTACCAGGAAGTTTTCGCCAGTATGGCGGAAACTTCCTTTAGAAGCGATATAAACAGGCACGGGAGAAGATCATAAGCCGAGTCCTGTCCCACGCTTAGGTTACCCTGCACGCGGTGATGATCATTCATCTGGGACGGCGGTTGCCCTCCGTCTCTAGCGACACTACCCGAGAACATCGGACGGGCAGCCCTTAACGTTCTCCTATTTGGTCTTGCTCCGGATGGGGTTTACCATGCCTTTCCTGTCACCAGGAAAGCGGTGAGCTCTTACCTCGCCTTTTCACCCTTACCCCGTATGCACGGGGCGGTATTTTTTCTGTGGCACTTTCCTTAGGGTCGCCCCCAGTCGCCGTTAGCGACCATCCTGCCCTGTGGAGCTCGGACTTTCCTCCAGCAGATAAATTCTGCCCGCGATCATCTGATCTTCTCCGGCCTTTTTTTAGTCTACACTTGATTTATTTTTCTTTCAAGATATGTTCTTTACAAATAAAAACCCATAAATAATACACAATATCAAACAGATAACTGCAATTTAGTTTAACTATGGCAATTTGTAATCAACTCCACCATATAAGAAAAATAAATTTGATGAAGCCCGCTCTCAATAGTAAACATTTATTTCAGTTATCTCCTGCAGATAAGTGAATATTTAAATTTACTAATTCACCAATTTAACCAATTTAACCTTGACAAATAGATACTACTATGATTTACAAGCCATTTCATCACTTTTAAAGGATTAACCATGAAAAAGACTTTAACAAACAAAACTAATACCAAAAGAAAGAAGACCCACGGGTTTCTAGTTCGTATGGCTTCAAAATCCGGAAGGCAGGTTTTAAGCCGCAGAAGATCTAAGGGAAGAAAACGTCTAACTGTGTAAATTTACCTTCGTCGGTATGCATGAAAGAACAATCTTACCGGAAATCGGAAAGGATCAATGCTCGAAGCAGATATAAAACTATTTATCAACAGGGGGCGTGGAGAAGTTCTCAATACTTTACAGCAATAACATGCAGTAATTCTCAAGGGGTTAGGAGGCTGGGACTTACCGTAACTAAAAAAGCGGGGAATGCCGTAGAAAGAAACAGAATCAAAAGATTGATCAGAGAATTTTTTCGCCTTAATAAGAATTTGTTTCCCGCCGGGCACGACATTGTAATCATGGTTAAAAAAAATATGCCGCCCCTTACTTATCTCGATGCATGCAAAGAATTGACGGAACTCTTCAAGCGGAAAGCTAATATATAATTTATGCTCAGGACAATTTTGTTAAAACTTCTTATTACTATAATTCGTTTATACCAAATCTGTGTGTCACCTTTCTTTTTTGCTCCATGTTGCCGCTTCTATCCATCATGTTCCGAATATACAATCTCGGCAATTAAATTACATGGACCGGCAAAAGGAACTTTCATGGGCATAAAGAGGATTCTTCGCTGCCATCCCCTGCACCCCGGCGGTTATGATCCCGTCAAGTAAATTGAAACTGGAGGTTATTAATGGATAAAAGGACAATTCTGGCCATAGTCCTGTCACTTGCCGTACTCTTAATATATCAGTTATTTTTTATCAAACCACCGGCGCAAAAACAGGCAACTCCGGCTCAAGAATCGAAACAAATCAGCAAAGACACGGCTGCGAAAACAGCCGCTACACCGATCACGGCAGTAGCATCAAAACCCGCAATTCAACAGACCGTCGCTAAAAAAGAAGCTGCACCAAAAGATATCAAGGTAGAAACTGAAAATTACACGGCAATATTTTCCACCAAGGGTGCCGCCCTAAAATCTTATCAGCTAAAAAAATATCAGAAAGAATGTATCAAATGTACTGATGATATTTATCCTGTAATTAAGAATTCCTTAACCGGCACGAAGCAACCGGCCAAAGCAAAAAGCAATGAACAGATAGAATTAGTAACAATTAATGAATCCTTGTCTTATCCGTTGGCAATTACTTTTCCCGAATCGGCCCCTGAAATTGCCGCTGATTCGGTATATGATGTTGATGTAACCAGTCTGGACTTGAAAAATTCCAAAGAAAAAAATCGTCTGGTTTTTTCCCGGATTTTTAATGGACTTAAGATAGAAAAGATTTTTACTTTCACCCCGGATAATTATTCAATCGCACTGGACGTAAAAATATCCAACCTGACAAACTCACCGACCACTCAAATACCTCACCTCAACTGGTACGAATATGCTGATCCGAAAGAAGAAACGGATAGCTATAGTAATGAAGGACCAGTCGCTTATGTTTCCAAGTCCGTCAAGCGTAAGAAAGCTTCGGATATATCGACGGAGGTAAGTCTTGGCCCTGATGTTTCCTGGGGTGGATTTGAGAGAAAATATTTTATGGCGGCAGTCATACCGCAGGATCCTTCTCTGACTACTATCAATATGTCCAGAGATCAAAATAACGTCGTCTCTGTAGCGATTAAAGGAACCAAAAGCGTAATACCGCCGAACCAGTCGGATTCTATCAAATATTCTCTTTTTATTGGTCCCAAAGATTACATTCTTCTCAAAAAACTTGGTATCTCGCTGGAAGAAGCTGTCGAGTTTGATTCATTTATACCGGGACTGAAATGGCTTTCCATCGGTTTACTGATTTTCATCAAATTTTTGTATCAGTATGTCGCTAATTACGGTATTGCCATTATTATGCTTACAATTTTCATAAAACTCATTTTCTGGCCGCTTGGCAATATAAGTTATAAATCCATGAAGGAAATGCAAAAACTTCAGCCCAAACTGGTTGAGTTAAAAGAGAAATATAAAAATGATCAGGCTAAAATCGGCCAGGAAACCATGGCTCTATACAAGGCGCATAAGGTCAACCCTCTTAGCGGCTGCTTGCCGATGCTGATTCAGATACCGGTTTTTATCGGCTTGTACAATACGCTTCTTTATGCAATTGAACTGCGCCACTCGCCTCTCTTCTGGTGGATTCAGGATTTATCGGCCAAAGATCCATATTACATTACACCGATTATTATGGGAGCAACGCAATTTATTCAACAGAAAATGACACCTTTTACGGGAGATCCCATGATGGCAAAAATGATGTTAATCATGCCTATTGTCTTTACTTTTCTATTTTTGAATTTTCCGGCAGGATTGGTTATTTACTGGTTATTAAATAATGTTTTAAGCATCGGTCAGCAAATTTATATTAATAAAAAATTCGCTGATTGATATATTGATAAGAGGTTTAAAGATGGATTCGAGAACTATGGAAATAGAAGAAAAATCAATTGATGAAGCTATCGAAAAAGCTTGCCGCGAATTTGGCGTACCGCGGGAAAAATTAAATATTGAAATTATTTCAGAAGAAAGCGGAGGATTCCTTGGTATATTTTCCAAAAAAGCCAAGATAAGGGCTTCGTTGCTTTCTCTGAATATAGATTTTTCCTTCGCGGATAACCCGGCAGATAAACAAGAGCCAAGAACTGAAACTCAGGCAAAGTCCGAAAAAGAAAATACGCCTGAGAGAAGGATCGTAACGGAAAAGCCTAAAAAGCAGGCCGAGTCTGCCGTTGTTTCCGATTCCACTTCCGACTCTACATTGGCATCAAAAGCAAAGGATTTACTGGATGGTATTTTGCAAAGAATACCATTGGAATGCCTTGTAACCGTGAATGAGACACCGGAAAAAATAATTCTCAATATTGAAGGCGATAACAGCGGATTGCTCATAGGCAAACGCGGACAGAATATTGATGCTCTTCAGTATATATTGAATAAAGCAATCAACAAACTTAATAACGGTCATAAAATGATCATGATCGATTCGGGAGAATACCGGAAGAGAAGAGAAGAATTTCTGCTTGGTTTGGCGGAAAGGATCAGAGAAAAAGTAAAGAAAACCATGAAACCTGTATCAATCGGCCACATGAACGCCCATGATCGGCGCCTTATCCATCTGGTACTGCAAGAAGATGAATCACTGATCACACAAAGCCGCGGCGAGGGCAAATTTAGAAAAATTGTTATTCTTCCGGCAAGAACAGGTAATGCCAGGCACGGCAGGGAGAAACGACAAAAATAGTTTTTTAGTCAATTTGATAATCACTACATGAAGGAGAAGTGTCCTTACCGTGCTTTGCGAGGATACCATAGCAGCCATCGCGACTCCTTTCGGCCTGTCCGGAGTGGGAATAATCCGGATCAGCGGACCCGAAGCTCTCGAAATCGCCCGTCGCATTTTTCAGCCTTCCAATGGAATCTGTCCGTGGGAAAGCCATCATTTATACCATGGTGATATAGTTTCCGCCGACGGTAAAACTATTC
The DNA here is from genome assembly GCA_000495415.1 of Smithella sp. ME-1. The sequence goes on from AWGX01000919.1 coordinate 4,359, forward strand.
TCGATGAAGTCTTAATTTCTTCCATGCGCAAACCCCGTTCTTTCACGGGAGAAGATGTTGTAGAAATTAATTGCCATGGCAATCCCATCGTTATGCACTCCATACTTACACAGCTGCACGAGCTGGGATGCCGCCTGGCACGTCACGGAGAATTCTCCCAGCGTGCCTTCCTGAACAATCGCCTTGATTTATCCCAGGCGGAAGCACTCTCGTCAATGATTGCCGCACCATCGGCAAAAGCTTATGCCATGGGACTTTCTCAATTAAAGGGATCGCTTTCCAGAGAAATAGAAGACCTGCGCCTGCTCTTGATAGAAGCTTTGGCTTTACTGGAGACGGCCATTGATTTTACCGAAGATACATCCGAGGACAAAGTTCCGGAAATACCGCCGCAAATCAATCAGGCGTTGGAACGTACTCAATCGCTTCTTTCTTCATACAATTCGGCAAGGGCGTACTCCGAAGGTATCAATGTTATAATCACAGGCAAACCTAATGTAGGGAAATCGAGCCTGCTCAATTCTCTAATCGGCAGGAAGAAAGCTATTGTCACCGATATTCCGGGAACAACGCGCGACATGATCACGGATACAATCAATATCAAAGGCATTCCAGTTCATTTAATTGACACCGCCGGAATAAGAGAGCCGCAAAATTTAATCGAAAAAGAAGGAATATCCCTGGTCTGGGAAAGCCTGGCTAACGCAGATATTGTTATTGTAATGCTTGACGTAAGCAATCCGCTGACGGATGAAGATAGACTCATTATCGACAAAAATAAATCGGGGAAACTTATAGCCTCGATAAACAAAATTGATTTGCCCCGAAAATGGGAAGCAGACGCGCTTAAAAAACTATTTCCCCGGGAGACAAAATTTCTGGAAATCTCTGCAAAGTTAGGCAACGGGTTGGAAGAATTAAAAAGTACAATTATAGACTTATCTGTCAGCAGCAATGATGAATATGCCGGCAGCGTAATGATTACCAGCCTGCGTCATAAGCTGGCAACAGAAAAAGCTTTAAAAAATATTCAAAACGCCAAAGAAAGCATCGCGCAGGGCATGTCTGCCGAGTTTGCCGCTTTCGACCTTCGTGAAGCTATAGATAACCTGGACGAAATAACGGGCAACAAAATAAATGATGAAATACTGGATAAGATTTTTTCCAGTTTCTGTATAGGTAAGTGATGCTATTCCGATTTATATAATGTTATGAAAAAATATTATTTTTTTATCTGTATATCAGTGATTTTTCTCTGGCCGGCAAGTAACGTTATGTGCCAGGAGAAATGTGTTAATATAAAAGCGGATTCAGCCATTATTAATGGCGATATTCCTTCCGCAAAACTTAACGCCATTGCCCGTGCTAAGTGGTCGGCGATTGAAGAAGTCACCGATATGGAAATCACTTTGCGTAGCTTTGTACAAAACTTTACTCTGCTGGAAAACATGATTAAAACAAAAACGAGTGAAGCAGTTAAAAATTATAAAGTGCTTAATGAAATAAATAATGAAGGTAGCGTCATTGTTAAGGTTAGAGTTTGCGTGTCCCCTGCCGGCGCCAGGGAAGCTCTTTATCAATTAGGATTAAACAATTCTATTGCTGTTTATATTCCAGTACGCAAACCCGGACGCAATGGGAAAGAATTTCAAGAAACAAATCATCTTTCCGAATCGCTTATTGATATCCTCTCTGAACAAAACTATACTGTTGTCGATGTTGCCCCTACGCAAGTTATTGATACCATGGAAGTAAAAAAAGCTATCCTCAGCGGAAGCACGCCCAAATTACGCAATATAATATACAAATTTTTATCCAATTTGATTATTGCCGGTAAAGTTGATTACACGATTTCCACAAAAAATGGAGAAAACACCGGTCATAATTCCTCCATGTCTTTGAACAACGTAACCGCGCAGCTCACCTACCAGATAATTGCCAAAAACAATAAGAACGGTAATATGGAAATTATAGCAACGGGAACCGAAGAAGCCAAAGGAGTAGCCACTGACGTGGAAGATGCATCCTCAGAAGCCATGGAAGAACTGGCACAGAATGTGGCACCTGCAATTCTGGACAAGATTAGTCAATACATAAAAGACAACACAAAGAAAATCACCGTTAGAGTTAATGACGTAAATGATATAGAAGCAGTAAAGGAAATTAAAGAAATATTGCAGAGCATAACCTGGGTTTCGGAAGTTGAAGAAAAACAGATGGGCGATTTTCTAATAAGCTATCCGGAAAATATAATTTATCTGGTCAATAGTATTGAACAAGAAAGTGATTTAAAAGTTTTAAATTTTTCAACTTCTTCTATTAATCTGGAGTATCAAAATTAGAGTAACACGGGGTTGTTTGACAGGATTACTAACTTTACCCAATAAAATGTTTGCAGAAAATACGTAATAGCGAAATGTTGCATAAAGGTTGGTGACTGGTGCCGGAAGTTTTTATTATCTACCATTCACCAGTCACCTTGCATCAAGGACTAATTGCCCGCGACCATTTTCCTCAGTGCAGGAACCATAGATTGCGCGTTTTCCTTACTGGTGGATATCACTTTAAAATACGGAATATACCAGCCGGCATTTACAAAATTGGAATAAGTACAATCAACCCAGCCCGGATATTTCTCGGATGCTATTAATTTCCAGCTTCCCCCGTAATAGTCCATATCCCCGTCTGTCCTTTTCCATTTCACAGAAAAATTCTTCTCATCAACCGTGCGTTTCACATTAAAAATTTTTGTTCCCAGTGAAGTTTCAAGAGTATAATTCCATAAAATGGTCCCGGCATCAATATCCTTCACTTTAACAACCTTTTTTACAGCGGGAAAAAGTTTCCCCAGATGGTCAATTCCACCTATCCATTTCCAGACATCTTCAGGTTTACCCTTCACGAAAAAGTTAACGGTAAGACCCTTGATACCGTCTTCGTTTTTAACCTCTTTCATATCAAGAGTCTGAGGAGGCTCAGCGCCAAAAGCAGGTATAAAATTACCTAAACAAAAAATTGATAAAGCCATACTTAAAAACAATACTGTCAAAATCCTTTTCGCTGTACCCATAAAAACCTCCTTTTTATTGCTTAATGATTCTAAATACCTGTTATTTAAAATATTAAACTTTCGCTATTTAAAAATTTCTCACAAGGACAACCAAAAATCAAGTTATTAATAAATTGCCGCATGGCCTATCTTGATTAATTATAGGTATTTTAATAGTTTATGCTGATATATTTTTGTTTCCAGCTTTCTGATACACGCCAGAACATTTTCTCTTGAAACAATTAAAGTAGCCGTATTCTAAAACGCAAGCTAAGATATCTTGAACGGAATGAGGCCTTTCTTTAGCATTTTATCAAAGTTTCTCTAATGGCATTAATCAAATTATTTGGATCAAGCCGTTTAAGAACAGTTTCTCTGTGGGTAAGATCGCCATATTGTTGCAGCCATTTATTCAGGTTGCGTTTATCCTTAATTTCTTTCCAGTCATCAATTAAAACAACAGGAAGACCTTCAAACAGACTATTTAGAGACGACGTTTTTGTAATTACGATTGTGCCAAGATAAAGCAGTTCCCAGGTTCGATGACAATCGAGCCCGTTTCCCGGCGCGCTGAGGACAAAGGGATATTCGGCATAACGATTCCAAATCGCTTTTTGTGAAATGCGTTTTTTCAGAAAATCTACATGATCGCAAGTACGAAGATCGGCAATCGCCCGGCGTCTTTCCTCCGAAGCAAAGCTTACTCCCAGATCGCAAAATACTCTAAGTGGTAGTTGATTCAGCGGTAGACGACGCGAGCTAATACTATTCAGCAGTGTTATTAAGTAGTGTTGACTGGTGCAGAAACGCGGCGTGTGAAAGTCAATTCCTATAGGCAGTGGTGCGAGTTTGGGATGTTTGTAGCCATCATAGTTTTGTGTATGCCAGGACACAAGCCATGGACAGTCAAGCAGCGCATTGACTGTGGCAGGGGCAATTTCTGAAGGAACAGATACATCACCGTCCGTTGTAATTAAAGCAAACGGCTTTTTAATAGTCGGTAAAGCACCGCGAACAAAATTGTCAAGATCACAAGCTCTTCCATCCCTTGACTGTGTGCTTAACCGCACCCACACAAGACCATTGGCACCGGCATAATACCGGCTAAAGAATGATTCCGGCTGGCATGATTCAGTTTCTTCAAGCCAATAAGATTCAGAACCTTTGAAATCGCAATACTGGCTTATTCCCTTCGACCACAGATGAGGTTGATTATAATTTCGTGAGTCTATCCATGTCAACCGGATTATCAGTCGTCTTAACCTCTCACGTTGAGCAGGAAGAAACCTCATAACGATATTATTTTGTCTCCAACCCCTGGACAAACGCCAGAACGTTTTTGCCTAAAACATTGTGATTATAGCCGCCTTCCAGAATACCGAAACAACCGCCATTGTTGCGTTTTGCTGCTTCTCTTACCAGCTTGCCCATGTATTGATAGTCTTCAGTTTTTAATAATCCGCCCCAATCGGCCTCGTGATTATCAAAACCGGCAGATACGGCCACCATATCGGCATCAGCTTCAGCAAGTGCATCCTGCACATTTTTTAAATATTCATTGCGATTGGATGAAGCGGGATTGTAAATTTTCACATATCCCCTGCTCCCGAGAATATTGACATTGCCGTCCCCGAAATGCAGATCGAAATCCAGGATAAAAGCCTTTTTAATTTTGCCTTCTCTTTTTAGTTTCTCCAGCGCTATTGCCATATTGTTAAAATAGCAAAAACCCCAGGCGCTACCCGCGGAAGCGTGATGCCCGGGCGGACGGATTACGGCAAAACAAGGTTCAACGAGACCCATTTGCGCTGCTTTAATCGCGCCGCCTGCGGCAAGCGCGGCAATATCATATACACCTTCCCGCTCGACCGACCTTATGTGCTCGGGAGTGTGAACTTTAAGAATATCTTCCTGTGTTGCTGCAATTGGTGTGACAAAAGTTACTTTGCCGCGCAAAGCTATTTCCACGGCTTGAATTCTTCCGGCAGCGGAAGCAGGATCGGTTGAATAAACTTCGTTATAGTCTTCATGATAAATAACCTTCATACAATCCTCCTTTTATTGACGCCGCAATTAATCTGACCTTAAAAATCCAATAGACCTTAAAGCATTAATAGTATTTATTGCCACCGGCAAATCAGTTAATTCTTCTGGAGAAAAAAAGCGGGCATCCACAGCATCATCAGCTCCCTTCGGTTCGCCTGAAACGTAGAGCGCCGCAAAATCAACTACTACAAAATGAAACTTTATTTTTCCAATATCGTCGCGTTCTATCAAATCAAACACATAAATGCATTCGCCAACAACAATCGTCAAACCCGTTTCTTCGAGTATCTCCCGCGCAGCGCATTCCTGCAGACTCTCACCAAGCTTCAACGTTCCTCCGGGAATTGCCCAAAACCCTTTGCTTGGCTCTATTCCGCGCTTTACTAATAAGACTTTCTCATCTTTTATTGTTATTGCCCCGACGCCGACTTTCGGCACTATCGGATAAGAATTTCCTGATTCCTGTTCCATGTTATCTTTTCTTCTCCATGACGAAAGAAAAGCTGCTTTCGATCCACGGCTCCTTCTGACCGTCAAAAACTTTTTCCACAAACCTGACACGTCTGTTTTTGCCGATAAATAAAATTGTAGAAGAACGGGTTCCATAGATGGGACTTGTGATAAACACGGGCGATAATATCCGCTCCCATTCCAGACCAACACCTGTTGATGGCAATTTGCTGTCCGGTGCGACGCGACGATCAGCCAGCAGGGCAAATAAAGTTTCCTCCAAATCGGATCCTCTTTTATCCAGCGCGATTTTCAAAAGGCGTTTTCCCCTAGATACTTTCGGCCATGGTGAATTTAACAAATGATTACTCAATCCATATATTCCCGCTTTTATTTTTTTTGTTTCCCCGCGACTGGAGAAAACGAACAGATCATTATCATCACCTATAAGCAGATTGAAACTGTTGTACTTCCCGGCCTGTGAGGAAATGTTTTCCAGATACTTGACCGCATTCTGCTTGCCGATAAGGTAGCGACTGACCAGCCTGCCGCGTGAAGGAGCATTGCTTTTAAAAGCAGACGGATCACGATAATTAGTGATGGCAGCGAATTTTCCTTCTTTGGTAATACCCAACCATGTGCCGCCGGCCTTCAAGTCTCGCCCGGCAAGCACATTTTGCTGATTTTTCCAAAAGTCTGCAGGAAACGATGGACGCTCATAAAACTCATCACGGTTAGCAGCAAGAATTAACCGATATGATGGATGAACATTATATGCTAATAATATAAGACACATCTTATACCAACTCAAATCAAAGCGCTATTTTTGTTGG
>AWGX01000920.1 GCA_000495415.1 Smithella sp. ME-1
AAGAAAATCAACGGCTATGTAGCTGACTATTGCATTAAAGACATAGACAACGACGGCAACCCGGAAATTGTGCTGGCATTAGTTCAGTCCACCGGTGTTTCTCTGCGTGATAGAAGCGTAATAGTTATTTATAAGCTGGATACCGATCAATAATTCATTGACAAAACTTTTATACTTAGATATAGCGTCCCCGCGGTGGATATCCACCTTTTGATAATATTCCTATAACCACAACGGCGGTGTAGCTCAGTCGGTCAGAGCATACGGCTCATATCCGTAGTGTCCCTGGTTCAAATCCAGGCACCGCCACCAATCATAATTACGTCGGGCATTTTTATTTACCCATTTCCTTCCAATCAGTAATTAGTATTTAATTGACTTACAGTATTATCAGGTTTATATTTTGAACTGTAAAGCTGAACAAGGCCGGAGTGAGATAAAGCTTTCTATGGCGGATTCTAAAAAAGAACAACAAGATAGTGCATGTAACGTAGTAGAAATGCGCAATGCCGACGACTGGAGCAAAAAAGGCATTAATGCCGACGCTGCCGGTAATTACACATTCGCCATTGACGCTCTCAGCAAGTCAATAGAACTGAATCCTGATGAACCGCTGACCTACTACAACAGGGGTATTATTTACGATCGAATTGGCCTGTATGAGCTTGCCATTGAAGATTTCAATAAAGTCGTCAGCATGGAACCGCATGATGTCGATGCTTATTATAACAGAGGACGTACCTACGTTAACCTTGGCCAGTATAAGAATGCCATTGAAGATTTCAACAAGGTAATATTTTTAGATTCTGAATATGCCGAGGCCTATAACAACAGAGGAGTCGTTTATGATTCTATGGGCCAGTATAACCGGGCAATCGAAGACTATAATGTGGCCATTGGCTTGAGACCGAATCTCGCCAGGGCTTATAGTAACAGGGGCGGCGTTTATTTCAAACAGGGCAACAACCGTCTCGGATGCATCGACGCAATAAAAGCCGACGAACTTGGCGATCACGAATTGTTAGACTGGGCCAGGGCTAAGGGATTCCTCGTCTGATGAATGGTTCAAAGACCAATTAAAAATGAAAAAAAGCTCAATGAAATCCGGCAGTAAATTCACACCTTCATTCCTTCTTAGAAATCCTCATCTACAGTCTGTCATGGCCAGTTCCAAACTGCGTGTACCCTTAAATAATCCTATTAATAGAAAGTTCCATGAAATAATAGTCAGCACTTCCGCGGGTTCCAGGTTATTATCATTTTATTCTCCTCACCC
>AWGX01000921.1 GCA_000495415.1 Smithella sp. ME-1
TGGAAATCCCATCATTACAAATCCTTGAGTAAATATTTTTTTCGATGCTATATATTCCACATTCTCCAGATATTTTTGTATATTGAGACGTTTTCCCATAAACTTTTGAATTCGAGGCGATCCCGATTCCAGCGGACAGGCACAATAGTGCATACCTGCATCAGCAAGAGAGTCGATTGCGCTTTTATTAAGTTCGTCCATTCGTATTCCATTAGGAAAAAATAACTTGACCTTATTTTCAAGCTTTCCGATAAGCCCGCAAATTTCAAAAAGCCTTTTTTTGTCATGATTGAAAATATCATCGTATATCTCAAAACTATTAACTCCGTATTTCTCCATGCAAAATTTCATTTCTTCAAAAATTCTCT
>AWGX01000922.1 GCA_000495415.1 Smithella sp. ME-1
CGCCGCAAATAGAAATGGTATAGCCAATCCAGCGGAATAGGCAGTTAATAATTTCATGCCTTCAAAAATGGATCCACCGCCGGCGGCTAATGTGAGGATGGCTCCTAAAACAGGTCCTACACAAGGTGACCATCCAGCGGAAAAGAATATGCCCATTAATCCGGATGATAAATATGACCTTTTTTGTTGGGCTTTATTTTGAATACGAAAATCATATTCTAAAAACGGAATTCGTAATATCCCCGTCATGTGCAATCCAAAAACGATCACGATCAATCCACCTATTTTGGCTAACAACCAGCGTAAATTATACAACAGACCACCAAGCGCTGAAGCCGTAGCACCCAGTGAAATAAAAACCAGGCTGAAGCCTAACACAAAGGCTATTCCATGGGTAAAGGTCTCCCACCTGTATTGCTGCGATTCGGAAGATTTAAGAACTGCAAGAGAACGACCACTGAGATAGCTGATATATGCTGGCACTAACGAAAATACACAGGGAGATAAGAACGATGCTAATCCTGCTAATAATGCTAACCCTAATGTTAAATCCATTTACACCTCAAAATTCTCTGACATCTATTTGTGTTCCACCTGGCATTGGGATTGTGATATCTCCGGGGTCACTGGTTACTGTAGGAAGTGTCCACCGGAAAATCCATTGGGCATCTTCTGGCTTTACATTCACACAACCATGTGATCTGGGAGTTCCGTAGTCGTTATGCCAGAAAGTGGAATGAATAGCAACACCAGTTCCGGAAAATAATATTGTCCAACCCACTCCTGGGATATCCCAACCACCTCCGGTTGTTCCACCTGTCATATGCGTTGATATTTGTTTTCTCCACGTCCTATGAACACCACGAGGAGTGCCCCAGCTTTCAACGATTTGTCCATCAGAATTCCACTTCGCCCCGGACGAGATCTGGCAATAATAAACTTCAACACCATTTTCAAGACATGTTAAGTATTGTCTGGAAGTGGTAACATCTACGTACACCATTTTATTTTCAATTTCTGGAGATATCGGTTCTAAATCTTTTTCAGTTAATGGTCTGAATGCTTTTGCATTCGCCCAAAAAATATCGCCATAACCATATCTTTCGTTCACTTGATAATACTTTTCTCCATCAGCATCGATTTTCAAATCATCAATCCATATGATCTGAGAATAATACAATCGCGGATTGATCGCTTCTTTTAACCATGGTGATCTGGCAGGAGGGTTATTCAAAATCAAATCAACATAAGGTATTGTAACTTCAGCCCAAAATCCTTTTCCTAAGCTCGTCTCAGGTAAGTTTTCAAGAATCGAATTTTCAATATTTTTGACAGGTTGTAACGATGGCGCATAAATGTAGCCATCCGGCGTTTCAACCCACCTGGCGTTCATCATACCACCAGGTATTTCACCTACTACTTCTCTAAGCCAGACAACAACAGCATCTTCATAAAGAACTCCCAATGATTCAGCGTTGATTGAAGGTTTGGATCTAAAATTTACTAAACCACTACATACCCTTCCGAACTTATTAGACTCAGAAAAGTTAGTTGCTTGAGCATTTACATCCAACCAGGGATACAAAGCCATAGCTCCCCCAAAGGCAACCACACCTTTTAAGAGATCTCTTCTAGAAAATTTTTTCGAAAACCAATACATAATGAAAAGATAATCGCTAAAAGTTTACTTGTCAACTCTTTATAAAATCTAACGCTTTTGTGATCTTATCAGTTTTAACCAATTGTTTTACCTTTTCAATCTCTGGCCACCAAAGTGCATCACCAGGTTGATACGGTACTACTTCTCTAATCATTTTGAAAATGATGTTTGTTCCCTCTCCTAGCTTTCCATCCGGATACTTACGTAATCTCAAGTCAATTGCTCTTGCGGCAGTATATAATTCAATGGATAAAACATGCTGAACATTTTTCAATATCTGTAAAGTATGTTTACAGGCATTCATTGCATTTGCATTGTGATCTTCCTGCTCAGCGGATGTGGGAATAGAAAATACACTATCAGGATGTGCCAATGTTTGATTCTCCAACACCAGGCTTGCTGCAGTATATTGTGGCATCATTAATCCCGAATTTAATCCTGCAGCTTCCGGATGATCAACCAACATGGGTGGAAGTCCTGCATTTAAATTCTCGTCCGTCATGCGGTTTACACGTCTTTCTGATATAGATGCAATTTCTGATAAAACGATTCCTAGAAAATCCATGGCAACCCCAACGGGTTCACCATGAAAATTTCCTCCCGACAAAGCAATCCCAGGCGTGAACAACAACGGATTATCTGTAGCAGCATTTATTTCTCTACTGATAATTTGCCAGATAAATTGAAGTGTGTCTCTGGCCACACCCTGAACCTGTGGAGCACAGCGCAAAGAATAAGCATCCTGAACACGATCAGTAGAATTAATTAAGTTCGAATTTTGGATGTATTTACGTACATTATCAGCAACTTCCATTTGACCCAGTTGACCACGGGCTGCATGAATGCGGTGATCATAAGCAGAGCTGCAACCCAACATGGCTTCCAGGCTCATCGCTAAAGACATTTCTGCTATATCTATTAATGACTTTGAGTCGAATAAACTGAGTGCGGCAATGGCGGCTGAAAACGTAGCTCCGTTATTGATTGCCAAACCTTCTTTTGACCCAAGTATGAGCCTTGGGATGCCGGACCTTTTCATGGCTTCTTTACCACTCAACTTTTGACCCTGGTAATATGCAAAACCAGAATCTTCTTCCAGGTCATTTGCATCGGTTGTAAAAACCAACGCTAAATGGGACAAGGGCGCTAAATCACCTGAAGAACCTAATGAGCCCTGTGAAGGTACCTCTGGAATCACATTTGAATTTAACATGTTAACGAGTGTTTCTACCACCTCGATTCGAACCCCAGAAAATCCTTTTGTCAAAGTATTAGCCCGAACCAGCATGGCTGCTCGTACAATCTCGGAAGGAAATGGATCACCAGTACCGACCGCATGACTCAATATCAGGTTTCTGCTTAGTTTTGAAGAATCCTCGTTTGCTATTTGTTTATTCGCAAAAATTCCAAAACCCGTATTAATACCATACACAGCTTTGTTAGACTCAATTATTGAATTTTTTAAATCATACGAATTCTTTATATTTTCATTGCCGGAATCTGAAATTTTTACTTTTTCAAAATTGCGTGCGACTCTGACTATTTCTTCAATCTGCAAATGATGGCCATCAATTGAAATCATTAATACTCCTTCTAAAAAAGAATTAAACCATCCAACACAACAATTGCCGGCACAGTTATATTATCCCAATCTCTCAAAGGAAGTGATTCGACAATTGTTGCCAGAATATTAAGTAACAATATTTTTGGAAAACCGTCCCAAAAAATAATATTTAAGAACCCAAATTTAATAAAAATGAATATCAGAATGGATGAAAAAATCAAACCTCCAAAAAACATTGAAATGGTGCCGGCAAATGATTTACCTGGTGACCATTTCAAGGCAAAAGAAGGCACTCTCCTACTAATAATATCGGCGAAACCATCACCACCACACAGAATCATCAGGGCAATGATGCCAATTGGAGACTCTCTCCAGAAAAGAATTGTTAATAATACAAATATGACACCGTAGAAAAATGGACCTTTGAGAATTTCTTTGGGATCGCCTGTCCGGGACATAGCATCAACCGATGCCTGATCATTGATCACACCAATCCCAATCAAGAAAAATTGTATAGTAATAAATAAAGGAATAATCGCTGCTAAATATCGGGAAAGTGGGTCTTCCGGAAATAATAGCCAACTAAGAACAAAGATTGGACCCGTGCCTATGTGAATAATTTTTCTACTCAGTTTTTTAGATATCAGTCCTTTGCTGGCAAAATAATCAATAAACCGTAACCAGATGATTGATATTATGAATGTAGTAAAAAATGCTAACCACAATGGCATCATTTATCTCTTAATCTGTAATCTTTCTACTTCGAGAAATTTCTCTTTCCTGATCCCGCTTGGCGATACTATCACGCTTGTCATACATCTTTTTCCCTTTCGCCAACGCAATTTCAATTTTTGCTTTCCCATTGCTCAAATACAAAATCGTTGGAACGACTGTTAATCCTTTTTGACGAACTGCATTCCAAATTTGATTAATTTCTTTTTTGTGTAACAGTAACTTCCTTTTGCGTTTTGGATCATGATTGAAAATACTGGCAGCATCATATTTGGCTACATGCGAATTGATTAACCAAGCTTCCAGGTTATCAATCTGAATAAACGCTTCTCCAATACTTACCTGTCCGGCACGGATAGATTTAATTTCACTTCCCTGAAGTTCAATACCAGCTTCAAATTTATCCAAAAGAAAATACTCAAAACTTGCTTTTCGGTTTTTTGCGATGATCTTTATACCACTCATAGCGTGATTTTAACATAACATTTAGAATTAACGTCAGATCATATCATAATGATTATGGAAAGGATCAAAATGGAATATAAAACTTTTGATATTTATATAAATCCTTATTATTTCCGAATATTAAAACCTTTGAAAAATCATTCTACCCAAATTTACTGCCTGATTCACGGATGGTCTGGTAATGAGAAATCAATGTCAATCTTTTCCTCCTCAATCGTAGATAATTCGGTCATTATTTTTCCTCGAGGTCCATTGCAATTGGGCGAAAATGAATATGCGTGGGTTGATATTCGAAATAATGCAAAACCAATGTTTGATGATTATGCAAAAATATCTTCAGGATTATTCAATTCAATTCAAGAATTGGTCCAAAGTATAAATTTACATCCGACGAATGAAAAAATTAATTTGATAGGATTCAGTCAGGGAGCAGCGATCAGTGCAGTATTGAGTATTCTACACCCAGATAAATTTCATAAAGTTGCGTTGCTATCAGGATTCCTGCCTTCAAATCCTCCAACTTTGAAACCAGAAGGATTATCTTCCAATAACTATTACATCGCCCATGGAACACAGGATAAATTAGTGGAATTTGAAAAAGCAATAAATCTTAAAAATTATCTCGAGGAATATCATGCAACTACCAAATTCTGTCAGGAAGATTTAGGCCACAAGATTGGATCTACCTGTTTAAAAAATCTTAAATTATATTTCCAGACGTAATTACTTTATCGAACTCTAATAAATGAAAATAGGGTGAGCAATATCCCGGTTACCCCCAAAAAAACAATTACCATTCCCATTGGAATTCCGCCAGGTAATTGATTGGGGGTGTTCTCAACATAGGTTGGAATAGTCAATGGAGCTGGTTCAGTAAAAGTAGGTAACCTTGTTGGTTGCTGGGTTACCATAAATTGAGCTGCTAAGGTAGGGTCAATCGTAGCAGTAAACTGAGGTGTCACAGTAGGGGGAGGTTCTACAATTGATAATTGTCCTGGAGAAAGACTTACCAGAACTGAGAATACCCAACCCTTTCCTCCAGCAACACCGGGATACTCAATCTGAATCCATTCTCCTCCAGGAGATCGCCCTAACGCGGGTGCTGTTTGCCCAACCAGTAATACGCCAACAGAAGGGTACAAAGTGCTGGGGCCTGATCGAACGTTGATAAAGTCTTCATTTTGGCTCGGTCGAACGGTGATTATGACACCGGAAGGAGTACCTGTAACTGTTGGCACAGAAACCGTAGGCAATTGTGGTAATGGATAAGCTCTTACTGCCAGGACATTATAAAATAATGAAATCAGGAGTACAACGCCAGCCAATAATGATAATTTCTTGATCACACTTTCTCCAATAATTTCTTTTTTAAGAGTAGCTTGATTATAATATAATTATGGAACATAAAACTTTTCATGGAAACATAACGCCAGCAGATATCTCAAAAGCATTATTTGCACATTTTCATCGAGGAAATTATCGGGTCCAACAAATAGGTAGCGGGGAAAATATTATCATTCAAATTGCTTCTATTTTTAATGCCACATCCGGCGGGCAAACATCGATCGGAGTATCTGTTCAGAAGTTTGAGGATGGCGTAATGGTTCAGATAGGCAAACAATCCTGGATGGGTGTTGCAGCCAGTTTGGGGAAAACTGCCCTGAGTGCAATCCGTAACCCTCTCTCGTTTTTGGGAAGAATTGATGATGTTGCCCAGGATATTGAGAGTTTATCGATACGAGATGAAATCTGGTCCGTAATCAATCAAACAGCGTATAACCGTGGGGCAAGTTTTGAGCTTTCAGACCGATTAAAAAGATATGTTTGTAATTATTGTGACACACCTAACCCGGTTGGAGAATCAAGTTGTATCGCTTGTGGTGCACCTTTAGGTAGTATTCAACCAAGAACATGCAAATTCTGTGGTTACATTGTCACGAGCGCAGAAAGCGTGTGTCCGAATTGTAAAAAACCCAATTTTGGTTAAACTTCTGAATTTCTCCAATGGCGGTTATCACCTTTGATGAAAAAGTCCACACCGGGAGGTCCCCAGGTACCAGCTTCGTATACCGGCAAGTACTTTCTTGGATCTTCTTTCCATCCATCAAGAATTCTATTGATAAAACCCCACTGATTTGTTACTTCATCCGATCTGGTAAATAATGTAGCATCTCCGTATAAAGCATCTTGGATCAAACGAACATATGCCTCTGGAATTCTAATATCAAAAGATTCTTCATAATCAAAATTCATTTCAACCGGGGAAATTTGATTGATATGTCCTGGCCTCTTTGCTCCGAAGCTAAGCGTAACCCCTTCATCAGGTTGAAGCTTCATAACCAGCACATTCGGAGCATCGCCAGCCATATTATGCCAATTAAATAATGAAAGTGGAATTTGTTTGAATTGTATGGCAATTTCCGTCAGTCTTTTTGGCAAACGTTTTCCTGAACGCAAATAGAAAGGGACTCCAGACCAGCGCCAATTATCGATAAACAATCTGGCAGCCAGAAATGTTTCTGTGATTGATTCCCTTGCTACACCGTCTTCGTCCTTGTAGCCGATCACTTTTTTGCCATCGATATATCCAGATGTATACTGAGCCCGAAAAGTATTGTCCAGTACACCTTTTGCATCATATGGTTTTAAAGCACGCAGAACTTTGACCTTTTCATCGCGAACACAGTCAGCCGTAAATCCAACGGGGGCTTCCATAGCTGTTAACGCTAATAATTGGAGTAAATGATTTTGAAACATATCACGTATGACGCCGGAATTTTCGTAATATCCAGCTCTTGTCCCTACACCCACGGTCTCTGCAACAGTAATTTGGATATGATCAACATATTGTCTATTCCATAAGGGTTCAAAAATACCATTGGCAAATCTGAGAACTAGAATGTTCTGAACAGTCTCTTTCCCCAAATAGTGATCAATTCGATAAATTTGATTTTCATTAAATACTGTATGAACTAATTTATCCAGATTTTTGGCTGTCGCTAAATCTCTACCATAAGGTTTTTCAATGACAATTCTTGTCCAACCTTCTGTCAGATGACTTAATTTAGCATTTCCAATTAAATGAATAATGGTTTCATAAGATTCAGGTGGTGTGGCTAAATAAAATAGTATATTCTGTATTTCTTCATCAACCAAATATTTTCCTAATTGTTTATATCCTTCAAATTCAGAAAATGTTGATTGAATATATTTCACATTTGAAAAAATTTTATCAATCTTATCTTCTTCGACTTCTTTTCCTGAATAAGAGCGAACAGAATCCATGAAGATTTTTTTCAATTGATCGTCATCCCATTCTCGCCGTGCAAATCCGACAATATGTAAATTATTTGGAATGCGACCGGATTGATAGAGTTCATATATTGCCGGGATTAATTTTCTACTGGTCAGGTCACCAGTCACCCCAAAAATTACCACGGCAGTATTTGACAGGTTTTCAGACAGTTTTTGATCGTTATTTATCATTTTGCCTCGATACAGGTTCGATTGAGTGTACATTTGTTGATTTTTTGAAAAATCAAAAATTTTTTTCTCATATAATATTCATTCATAATTCCATTTCTTTATTATAAGGATTTATTTATGTCTAGCCATCCTTTGCACATATTTCCAGGATCCCGATTTGTACAATTGGCTGAAGAGATTACATCAGAATTAGATTTACAGCTTGGAAATGCAACTTCAACTTTCTTACCGGACTCTGAGATTCATGTAATTCTGCTAGAACTTCCATTAGCTATCATGCACAAACGGAGAGATGATTTTTCATCCACGAGAGTCACCGACATCGTAGGCGAAGTGGCTGGCAAAAAACCTATTATTATTGACGATTTAATTAGCGGAGGGAATATTTTAAAACAGTTGGATATTTTATAAGGTCAGGGTATCACAGAAAAAGTCTGGCTTTCCATAACACATCCAATTTTATTGGATTCTGCCCTGAATATCATTTATAATGATCCTAGAAATGCGCGGGTAATTGTCACAAACACATTAACTCTTTCGGAACGCGCAAAACAATGTGCCAAAATTGAACAGGTTTCAATTGCTCCACTTCTATCGGAAATCATTCGAAGAATTTATCACGATGAAAGCATATTAAATCAATTAGTAATTTCCTGATTATTTTCAATTAGAAAGGTAAATCCTATGGTGACAATATTCGCAGATACAACTTCCAGCATTCCTGTTGAACAAGCAAAAGCTCTTGGAATTGAGTACTTCCCCCAGATCATCATATTTGGAGATGAATCGTTTCGAGATGATTATGAAATTGATTCAAGTACATTTCTAAAGAAACTTGTCGCATCATCGACTTTACCAAAAACTGCAGCACCTCCACCAAGTCTATATAATCCAATTTTTGAAAAACATCTATCTAAGGGAGACTCCATTATTGTCCTGACACCATCTTTAAAACTAAGCGGTACCTTTAGAAGCGCAGAAGTTGCTGCCCAGGAATTCCCTGATGCAGACATAAAAGTAATCGATACGTTAGCCATAGGAGCATCTTTGGCGACCATTGTGAAAGTAGCAAACAAATATGCGCAGGAAGGTTTTTCAAGTCAGGAAATCATTTCCAAAGTTGAGGATTTAAAAAACAGAGAAAGAAATCTATCTGTTGTTGATACGCTCGAATATTTATATAAAGGCGGGAGAATTGGTGGAGCAAAAATGCTGTTTGGAAGTCTCCTCCAGGTTAAACCACTCCTAAGTATAAAAAACGGTCAGGTTGAACCAGTTGACAGTCAACGTACTTCCAAAAAAGCGCTTGCAAGATTAAGAGATTTAGTCGTGTCAGAATGTAAAGAAAAAGGCTTCTCAATGTTCAGTATCCAACACGGAGCTGCCGATAAAGAAGCTAAATCGCTTGCAGAGGATTTCAAGCAGCTACTTGGAATCGACACGATCGAAATTTATGAACTACCACCAGCGTTTTTAACCCATTCAGGTCCTGGTGTTCTAGGTGTTAGTTATTTTGTTGATTGAAATTAATTTTTAAGCATTGACCTTTATTTGATGCTCACTGACTTAATCCTTTACATTGATAATTCAATTATCGCAATAAACAAACCATCAGGATTACGAACAATTCCCGATGGTTATGATAAAAATAAAGAAAATTTACAAACTTTTCTTAAAATTGAATTTCCAGAATTAATGACTGTTCATCGACTTGATAAAGAGACCAGCGGTGTGATCTTATTCGCCAGAAACAAGGAAACACACCGTAATCTTAATTATCAATTTGAAAATAGATTAATTCGAAAGAAATATTGGGTTATTTCCCATAATATTCCTGATTGGGAAACTTATACTGCCAGATTTCCCCTCTTGATAAATGGAGATCGAAAACACCGAACTATCATAAGTCAATCCGGAAAGGCATCCGAAACTCACTTCATCAGGCATCATTTCGATCAGCAAAAATGTTTATCTGTTTTGGAAGCAATTCCACATACTGGCTATACGCATCAAATTCGAGCACACTTATCTTTTCTCGGTTTTCCAATTCTTGGTGATCTTCTTTATACAAAAGATCTTTCTTCATTTCAACACAAATTAAATGATTCCGTAAATAGAATGATGCTACATGCGACTGCCATCGAATTTCTTCATCCAGAGACAGGCCAGAAAATTCTTATAAATACAGATGTCCCTTTTTCGATAGATAATATTTAAGAAAAGACGGAGAAGTTTTAAACCTTCTCCGCCTCACAAACGAAAAACTAATAAATATTATTCTAAAGTTTGTTTGATTTCAACAGGTTTTTTGCTCTGCAAAAATGCCCAGACAACTATTGCAAAGAGGACGACAACGACAATCCAACCTACTACGCCAAGTTCCTGATACTTAACGATCACAGGTGCTGCCAATAAACTGACCAGGTTCACAACCTTGATCATTGGGTTGAGAGCAGGACCAGCGGTATCCTTTAACGGATCTCCAACTGTATCTCCCACTACGCCGGCTTTATGTCGTTCAGATCCCTTTCCTGTGTTAGCTTGGAGATTACGTGGTTCATCTTCAATTGATTTTTTTGCGTTATCCCATGCTCCACCGGTATTTGATAGGAACACTGCTAATAATTGGCCACTTAGAATTACACCAGCCAAAAATCCTCCCAAAGCTTCGACTTGAAGAACCATTCCCACAATCAAAGGAATGATGACCGCTAATAAAGCGATTGGGACCAATTCTTTTTGCGCAGATTCAGTTGAAATTCCAACTACCTTGGCATAATCAGGTTTCACTGTACCTTCTATTACACCAGGAATTCTAAATTGCCGGCGAACTTCATCCACGACCTGACCCGCAGCTCGACTGACAGCCCGAATGTTAAGTGCACTGAATAACCACGGCAAAGCCCCACCAATTAACAATCCTACAAAAACATTGGTTTCTGAAATCCGGATTGAATCAATCACTGGTACATTTAATTGAACCTGGACACGTCCTACATCAATCATGTAAGACGCAAAGAGGCTTACTGCCGCGATCACTGCCGATGCAATGGCTATACCTTTCGTAATTGCTTTGGTCGTGTTACCGACTGCATCAAGATCAGCCATAATCTGCCTTGCTTCCTTTGTCTCCTTATCTTCCATACCATGCCAGGCCATTTCTCCAATACCATTGGCATTATCGGAAATAGGTCCAAAAGAATCCATTGCTACATTGTTACCGGTGTGACTGAGCATACCAATACCAATCATTGAGACTGCATACATTACGTAGATGGGAGCCTCTGCATTGAACAACAACAAAGCAAAAATGAAGCTGATCGAAATCACAATCAATGCCCACACACTTGATTCCATACCTACGGCCAACCCAGATAGAATAAGTGTTGCGCTACCAGTATCAGCAGATTTTACAATTTCTTTTACTGGTGGTTTCTTTGTTGAAGTAAAATATGAAGTGAGAGGATTAAACGCAACGGCCAATCCTACACCAATGGTCGTAAGCATTCCTAATCGCCAATCACCAGCGTAAGCAATCGCGACAACGAATGACCACAGAATAGTATTGAAACTGGAAACTTCATAGGATCGGAACATGGCTTCTTCCGAGTCATGAGCTCGTAAGAATTTAATCGGAAATTTCATCCATATAGGAACTGCGAAGGTTCCCATAATAGAGCTAACAACACCAATAGCTCGAATGATGAGTGGATAAACAATCCATTTCATATCACCGGTCAGTGAAACAAGCACAATACCCAATATCAATGAAGAGACAATAGTAACTTCGTAACTCTCAAAAATATCAGCCGCCATACCTGCACAATCACCAACATTGTCTCCAACCAGGTCAGCAATAACTGCTGCATTTCTTGGATCATCTTCAGGTATATC
>AWGX01000923.1 GCA_000495415.1 Smithella sp. ME-1
ACCATTTCGATTGGAAGCTGCCGCCTTTTAGGCTTCACTTCCCGGTATGGTAAAAAGTTTTATTTTTATTGCGCGCCTTTTGGTTGCGCATAGCAAATCAAAAAGCTACATTACCGGTAATTACCGCCTGCAAGGAGGTAATTACAATCGAATTGGTTTTATGCCTTGGGTGCTTTCGGCGGACTTACAAGTCCCTCCCCGGAAATAACTATTACACCATCCTGATTACTGCAGGTTGTTTTTAACCGCACGCGATTTTTTTCGACATTTATTTCGATAACTTCTACCCGTCCGGTAATGGTGTCGCCCATGTGCACCGGCGCCAGAAAATTCAATTCCTGTTTCAAATAAATAGTCCCTGGTCCGGGTAATTGATTGGCAATAATGGCTGAAATCAA
>AWGX01000924.1 GCA_000495415.1 Smithella sp. ME-1
AAAAAAACCCGGAAAACATAAAAAGAATGATTAAAACAACAATATCAGCATTCCAACCCAATTATCTAACACCTCACCTGCTTTAATTTAACAGATTATAAAGAAAAAAGAAACTATGCACATCTAATCGCTTCTTTCTAAAAAGAATTTAATTGCACATTGACAGTAAAAAACATTCTCTTTATACTCCTTCACGTCTATAGAATAATGGAATAAAACATTTCTTCATTATAAGCCTTGCAAGGGAAGATTGTATTATGAAAAGAAAATATATCTTATTAAGTCTTTTGTTTGTATTATTCATTTGCCCACAAAGCCACGCATCTTTTCTCGATATACTTAAAGACACCCTCAATACTGTGACTGCACCTACTACCTCCGGCAGCAGCGGGAAAGTTGATCAGGGACTTAAAGAAGCGCTGAATGTCGGTATAAAAAACACCATAAATTATCTGGGGAAAGATGACGGATACTTCGCCAATGCCGCCGTAAAGATATTAATACCGGAAAAGGTTAGAAAATTTGAGTCCGCCTTGCGCAGCATAGGCTACGGACCGCAAATAGATGAATTCACACTCAGCATGAATAGAGCCGCGGAAAAAGCAGCTCCGCTGGCAGCGGATATTTTTTCAACAGCGATTACGGAAATGAGTTTCGACGATGCCAGTAAAATCCTGCGTGGCGGAAATACAGCGGCAACGGATTATCTTAAGGCAAAAACATACAACAAGTTATTGGAAAAATTTCAGCCGGCGGTACGCAAAACGATGAGTGAATACAAAGTAACCCAGAAATACGACATGCTTAATGAAAAAGTGAAGAAACTGCCTCTGATCGGTCAATCTACCAATCTGGACGTGAACAGATATGTTTCATCCAAAGCTCTCGACGGCTTATTTTCCGTCCTGGCTAAGGAAGAAACCAATATCCGCACCAATCCCCAAGCGAGAGTGACAGAATTACTAAAGGAAGTTTTTAAATAATTTGATAATATTAAAATCAGGAGAAAATATGCCCAACATCTTGTTAATAGGAAATGGCGCCCGCGAACACGCGCTTGCCGAAGCAATTACCCGTTCCCCTCAAAAACCCCAGTTATTCTCTTTCATGAAATCAAATAATCCCGGAATCGCCTCTCTTTCGGTAAAAACGATGTTGGGCAGTTATTCAGACCTTGAAGCAGTCACAGGATATGCAAAGCAAAATAAAGTCGAATTTGCCGTCATCGGCCCGGAAGATCCGCTCAATAACGGTGTAGTTGACGCACTGGCTAATATAAACATTTCAGCGGTCGGTCCAACGCAAAGTCTTGCCAGACTGGAAACTTCCAAATCGTTTACCCGAAATCTTGTCAACAAATATCACATCCCCGGCAATCCAAAATTCAAAGTTTTTAAAACAATTGATAACGTGGAAGCTTTTTTAAATGAACTGGAAGGAATCGTTCTTAAACCCGATGGATTGACCGGCGGCAAGGGTGTGCAGGTTCAGGGAGATCATTTTGAAACAAAAAAAGACGCTTTGACTCTGTGCGAACAAATACTGGCCGGAGGTTCTTCACTGGTTATTGAAGAAAAATTCGATGGAGAAGAATTTTCGCTGCAATGTTTATGTGATGGCAAAACCGTAATTGGTACACCATTGGTACAGGATCACAAAAGAAGATTCGACGGAGACAAAGGACCGAACACCGGTGGAATGGGCTCTTATTCCCTGCCCGATCATTCCATGCCTTTTTTAAAGCCAAAGGATTTGCAGGATGGGCTGGAAATTACCCGTCAGGTGGCGGCGGCACTTTGGAAAGAAACAGGCAGTCCGTATAAAGGCGTCATGTACGGCGGATTTATCGCCACTAAAGACGGCGTTAAACTTCTGGAATACAACGCGCGGTTTGGCGATCCCGAAGCAATGAACATTCTGCCTCTTTTGAAAACTGATTTTGTGGACGTCTGCCGGCACATTATTGCCGGAACTCTCGATAAAATAAAAATTGAATTTGAACATAAAGCAACCGTCTGTAAATACATTGTGCCGAAAGGTTATGGACTCCCTGCCGATCATCCCGATGCCGCATCATCGAAAGCCAGGATTGAAGTGGGAGACGTCGATCAAGCGCGCCTTTACTATTCATCTGTGGATCTAAAAGAGGACGGTTTATATCTGAGCTCTTCGCGCGCCATCGGTATTGTCGGAATCGCTGACAATTTAACCGAAGCGCGAAAAATAGCGGAAGAAGGAGTTAAAGCCGTCAAAGGACCTGTAGCTTATCGAGCTGATATCGGCACGGACGCGCTTATCCAAAAACGAATCGATCATATGACGAAGATACGCAAAGATTGATCATTGGAACAAAGGAGGATAAAAATGTTATTCAGTGAACCTGTTGTAAACATTATCCGCCGGCGCAAATCGATCAGGAGCTATCTGGATACTCCTGTAGAAGAAAACAAAAAAGAAATTTTAAACAAGTCTATTTCTGAAAATGTAGCAGGACCATTTGGAACAAAATCCCGCTTTATTTTTATAACCGCCACAACGCAGGACAAAGAAGCGTTAAAAGGTCTAATCACTTACGGTATGATAAGAAACCCGACAGGATTTATCATTGGGGCGACAGAAAACGTACCACATAGTCTGGAAGATTTCGGATATTTGATGGAAAAGAATATTTTGATGGCAACCAACCTGGGATTAGGCACCTGTTGGCTGGGAGGGACATTTAATGCCAGCGGCTTCGCACAGAAGATAGCTTTACAAAACAATGAAGTCATACCGGCTGTAACACCTGTAGGTTACGCTGTGCCTAAGATTACTTTAGTAGATTCCGTAATTCGTAACTCCACTGGAGCGGACAAACGCAAGCCGTGGAGTTCTTTATTTTTCAACAAAGATGACAAACCGCTTTCCGTCGAGCAAGCCGGCCGTTACGCAACATCGCTGGAAATGGTGCGCCTTGCGCCTTCGGCCAGCAACCTCCAGCCTTGGCGTATAATAAAAGAAAACGACCTGAACACTTATCATTTTTACATGAAACGTAATCCTGGATTAAAACAAATCTTTTTCATGAAATCAGACTTGCAACGTGTTGATATAGGTATTGGCATGTGTCACTTTGAACTGACAGCAAGTGAAGAAGGATTAAGAGGAAAGTGGAATATCAACAATCCACGTTTAAAAGGCACGGCTGAAAAACTAGAGTATATTACCACCTGGATCGGCGGCAATCAATAGCGTGTGACATGATGTTCAGTAAGACCGAAGAAATTCGCCATCGTATATATCCGGTTACTATCATCTCTGAATCTGCCGCTGTAAATGCCAAACGGCTGGTGGAAATCAGAAACCAGGAATCCGGCATTAATCTTCTCTGCTCTCTGACCGGAGGACGTAAATAACAGTTCTAAACTTCCATCCGTTGTTTTTATTTTCCAGGGCCGCATTATATTTTCTTTCTCAAATTCAAAGCGCGCAGCTTTTAGACAATAAATTTTCCCGCCAACCCACATGCAGTTTTCATTAAAATCTTCGTCATCGGCTATCATGTTCTGACAAAGATTGAAGGCCAATAGTTCTCCGTATTCATCATAACCGGCGGATGTCGCCCATTTCCAGAAACTGGAATAAGGATAATATGTTTTTTGTTCATCAATTAAAGCGACATCGCGTTTTCTGTCAATTACAATTTCTTGATTCCCCATTTTAATCACACCTTCAGCCGGGGCAGCTACCTTATGCGTGTAAAACGGCCTGAATGGTGTAATCGGAGAAACCTGGACAAGAGGCTCGATGGTTTTCAAGTCCTCTAAAATCTTAATTTCTCCTTTTACGGCGGGAAGACCTTTTTTGCCTTCAATATCGATGACGATTTTGTGATATCCATCTTTAAGACGGTTTTCAAAATATAGCCGGTAGTTTTTTTTCTTAAATTCACAACTGTCATCATAAACCTGTCCGGCAATGCGCGATGCCCTGCCCGGCAACTGCACACTGTGTTCGAAACGGTTATTGGCTATCCTGTCATAGGCATAGAAAAAGGAAACACCCATAAATTTAGCATCAAAGATTACCATTCCGAAATAATGAGTGGGGGTAATAATACCGTAGTGCTGCCATTCCTTAAGGCGGAATTTTTTCCAGAAAGCAGGAACTTTGGAGGAAGAGGAATACAGAGGTGCATCGAGAATATTTACATTCCGAAAAGGTGTCCGAAAAGTCCCGAAGTTAATCTTTCCGTCATTCTCCACCATTCTTTCAGGAGTGGGAATTACTTTTCTCATATTACCTCCCCCAGTATAAATTTTAATACTGCTTATTTCGAAGTCTTTGGCGCCTTCGCGAGCTTGGGGAATCTCTCGTCCAGTATTGCGTCCCATTTTTTGATCATGGAACTGATATTTTCCATAAGTTCCGTAATATCACCTTCAATCGTAATGGAAAGGATTTTGTCGCCTTGAACAATTTTATTGACAACACTTCGGTCATCTTCGCTTATTACTTCACCAAACACAGTGTGCTTGCCATCCAGCCACGGTGTTTCCACATGCGTGATAAAAAACTGACTGCCGTTGGTTTGCGGTCCGGCATTAGCCATGGAAAGAATCCCCGCTTTGCTATGCAGCAATCCATCAACAAATTCATCAGGAAACTTATATCCGGGACCACCGCGACCATCGCCGTAAGGACAGCCGCCCTGAATCATGAAGTTGGAAATAACCCTGTGAAAATTTAAGCCGTCATAATAACCGCGCCGTGCCAGATTTGCAAAATTTCCCACGGTAATCGGAGTCTGATCGGCAAATAGTTTTAAGTTAATTGTACCTTTGTTCGTTTTCATAATCGCTTTTATGTCTTTTTTCATTTTAATCTCCTAAAGCTCTCGTGTAAGCATTAATTTAAATATTTATGTAAAGATTACGGGTTAATAA
>AWGX01000925.1 GCA_000495415.1 Smithella sp. ME-1
GGGGTAGCCCCAGTCAATCATATACAGATCAATGCCTCCTTCCAGAAACGTTTTGACGACGCTCCTGTCCGGCTGCAGATCCAGCATGGTTTCGCGGTTGATCAGCGCGTAAACCACCAGCAGTGGTGCTTTTAATTTATTTTCCGCGTTCTCATTACGAAAATAATGTTTAACTTTGACACGGTCTTCTTCATACACTATTTCATAAGGCGTCGAGGCGATTTCATAGTTGAGTTGTCCCTGTAATATTTCGGATGCTTTGGTAACTCGTTGTTGCGCCTTTTCGGCGTCTTCGGCCATTTTTTCCAGGATCACGTCTAGAGGAATTTTTGTCAAACTCATAGGATAATTTTCGCTCCGGAAATATCTGGTTGTCGCCCTCCGGGTGAGAAGGCTGCTATTTTACAACAGTCAGTGTGTTCGGTGAAATGTTGAGCTGCTTTTCCAGCTCTTTCACCCTCTTTTTAAGAACATGGAATTCCTTGTATAGATCTTCCATCTCTCTTTGCGTTACAACAGGCAGCAGTTGCAGAAAATCTTCCAACATCCTGTTTCGGACAATGATAAAATCCTCCAATGTGTTGAGTGTCCGATGTAAAGTGTCGGTGTATTCTTTGGATCTGAATAGGCTAATATAGTGGCCTTCCAGTAT
>AWGX01000926.1 GCA_000495415.1 Smithella sp. ME-1
CCCGCCTGCGCGGGAATGACAGTGCTGTGCGGACAGATTCCCGCCGCAGTTTACCCCCGCGAAGGCGGGGGCGGGAATGACAGGGGCACTTTCTGTGCGAAAGTGAAACAATAGGTATTTATGAGAAGGAATAAAAAAGGGAAAGTTTATATCATTGGCGCGGGGCCGGGCGATGCGGGTTTGATTACGCTCAAAGGGATTGAATGTCTCAAAGAGGCGAGTGTCGTTATTTACGATTATCTGGTCAGCAAGGATTTATTAAAATACGCCCGAGCTGATGCCCATTTTATTTACGCGGGAAAGCAGGGCGGCGCCCATACCCTGTCGCAGTGGCAGATCAACGACCTGCTGGTGAAAGAAGCCAAAGCCGGAAACATCGTTGCCCGTCTCAAGGGTGGTGACCCGTTTATTTTCGGCCGTGGCGGCGAAGAAGCCGAAAAACTGGCCGCGAACAAAATTCTTTTTGAAATCGTTCCTGGCGTTACCTCGGCGATAGCCGTTCCCGCTTATGCCGGCATTCCGTTAACTCACCGGGGCTTGACTTCGACGGTTGCTTTTGTCACCGGCCATGAAGACCCGACCAAGGAGAAAAGCGATATCGACTGGCAGGCACTTGCCCGCATCGGAACACTGGTTTTTCTGATGGGGGTGAAGAATATCGAAAAAATTGTTAAAGAATTAAAAGATAACGGCCGATCGCCAAAGACTCCCGCCGCGCTGATACGCTGGGGCACGACGCCGCGACAGGAAATTTTAACCGGCAAGCTGGCCAATATTGTCAAGCTTGTCAAAGAGCGCAAGTTTGCCCCGCCCGCGATTCTTGTCGTCGGCGATGTTGTTGCCCTGCGCGACACGTTGCAGTGGTTTGATTCCAAGCCGCTCTTTGGCAAAGGCGTGGTTATCACAAGGCCGGAAAAACAGGCCGACGATCTTGCTCAACTGCTGATTAAAGAAGGCGCCAACCCAATTCATTTTCCAACCATTAAAATTATTCCTCCGCCGAATTGGCGCGACCTTGATGCCGCAATAAAGAAACTGGAAGAATATGAGTGGCTGATATTCACCAGCGCCAACGGCGTCACTTATTTCTTTGAAAGGCTGTTTGCTAAAAATAAAGACATCCGCGATCTGAGAGGTGTAAAGATTTGCTGTATTGGCCCGGCAACTGCACAGCAGGTGCAAAACAAAGGGATCAGAGTTGATCTTGTTCCCAAAGAATTTATTTCCGAAGGAATCCTGAAATCCTTTTCCCGCACAAATCTGAAAGGAAAGAAAATCCTGATTGCCCGGGCGTCTAAAGCGCGCGACGTTCTTCCCGAGGGACTAAAGAAACTTGGTGCGAAAGTTGACGTTGCGACTGCCTATCAAACAGTAAACTCGGGAAAGAAGAAAAGAGAACTGGAGGAACTCTTTAAAGAAAATCAGGTGGATGTGATTACCTTTACCAGTTCATCCACGGTGAATAATTTTGTTAAAATCATGGGGAGCAGTTTTAAATTGCCCAAGGGTGTAAAAATAGCCAGTATAGGACCGGTTACCGCCGCAACCGCTAAAAAAGCGGGATTTTCCGTTGATATTCATCAGGAAGAATATACAATGGAGGGGCTGGTGGATGCCCTGAAAAAATTTTATGAGACTCAAATTTCAAAAACGAA
>AWGX01000927.1 GCA_000495415.1 Smithella sp. ME-1
AACGGTACCGATAGAGGATTTCAAATGGCTCATGGGTATAAATTTCTGGGGTGTGGTATACGGCACAATGGCCTTTCTTCCTTATCTGCGCAGAAGGCCTGAAGGCCATATTGTCAATATATCGAGTATCAACGGAATAGTGCCTAATCCGAATAACGGTCCATATCAATCATCGAAATACGCGGTCAGGGGATACACGGAAACCCTGATTCAGGAGATGAAAGGAACCGGCATCGGTGTCAGTTGCGTTCATCCGGGCGGGATTAAAACAAATATCGCGAGAAACACCAAGGTCAATAATACATATTACTCGATATCCAGGGAACAGGCGGCTGCACTTTATGATAAAGAAGTGTTCCGTACATCTGCGGAAAAAGCCGCAAGCATCATAATCAAGGGAATCAAACAAAATAAGCAAAGGATAATGGTCGGATACGATGCGAAAGTTCTGGACGTATTAATGAGACTTTTTCCGAAAATGGTTGTTAATACATCTGCAAAAGTTGCCAAGAATATGGCGCGGAAATATGCCGGGATAAAAGCCTGACAAGGATTTAGGAGCAAAAGGAGGCTGTTTTAGTGATCTATTTTTTTGATGACGTATTGAGATCTGACAATATTGATTATACCCTATCCCTAATAGCTAAAGATTTCCGTGAAAAATATAACTTTCCTGATATTCGTCAGTTGGGAATTGTGGTGGCCAATGTGGAAACCGCCGCCGCGGAACTGGAAAATAAAGGAATGGGACCTTTTTTTATTGCGTCCGATACGCTCGATATGTGGAATGAACGAGGGAAGAATAAAACATTCAGCGGCAAGGTTGGTCTGGCCTGTCATAAAGGTTATGAAATTGAACTTCTGGAGCCGGGCACCGGTTCCAATTTTTATAAATCGTGTGTTAAAAAAGGCCGGATGGTATTGCAGCATTTGGGCTTTTCCGTAAAAAACGTAGATTCTTTCAAACGAAAACTGGAAGAATCAGGCAATAAAACTTGGGTGAGAGGAAGGATTAAATCTCTGGGATTGGTTACCGAATTTGCCTATATGGATACACTGAAGCAGGCCGGTATTATTACTGAGTTAATTGATATGAGAATTTTTGGTGTTCCTCTTAAAAATCCTCATGCCGGCTTTTATCATAATTGTGGAAGGTTGGAAAAAATAATAGGTAAAAGAAGTTTGTCATTTTGATTTCAATTTGCATTCAAGCGCTACCTTTGTCGGCGTCGTCGGGGTACTCCCCGGAGTACATAAAAAGTACACCTGCGTCGCCCCCTTTCTTGCCTCCTCGGGATCATCTTGAATGCAAACTGAAATATAAAGGAGATTATATTAAATGAAAAGAGATTATATGTGCCCTCGAATTCCGTATCCGGAAATGGAAAGTTTATCTCCGGAGGTTAGAGCAGTAGTCGAGGCGTTTCCGATGAATGTCATGCACATGGCGGCCAATGCTCCGGCCAGCACGAAAGCTCTTGTTGATCTGGCACAGTCCATTTTGTTTTACAGTTCGTTCGATCCGCGCAAGCGCGAGATTGCAGTTCTAAGAGTCGCGCATGTTACCCACTCCGCTTATGAATGGACTCATCACGTCTCACTGGCTAAAGGTTACAATGTGAGCGATAAGGAAATAGAAATCATCAGTACCGAAGACCCTGTTATTTCGCTTGATGAAGAAGGCAATCTGCTTTGCCGTGTCGCTGATGAAATCAGCCGCGATGTCCGGCTCAGTGACGAAGCCCTTGCTCAAATCCTGAAACGCTATGGTGCACAAGGTGCGACAGAACTGATTCTTTGCGTGAGCTATTTTAATTCCCTGAGCCGCTTTCTGGAATCCACCCGTGTGGAATTGGAAACCCCACACAGCTGATTAAATTTCTTTTAAATATTTTATTTCTGTTATAATTCTGCAAAAAATCACGGCTTAACTGCTGTCAGAAAACAGAGGTGAAAACCATGTTCGATTATATGATGACAAAGGAACAAATTAAAATCAGGGACGAAGCGCGGGATTTTGTCAAATGGGTGCCGCGCCAGATGATCCTGGATATGGATACGGATAAGATCAAGTTTCCGAAGGAATTTTTGCAGGAAGCCGCCCGGCGCAATCTCATGGGCTGCCGCTATCCGAAGAAGTGGGGCGGCCGCGATATGGATTGGGCGACGACCTGCATGATCATGGAGGAGGTGGGTGTGATCGGTTATGAGTTCGCCTGTGTCTTCGGCGTCGGCGCGGAACTGGTCTGTGACGCGATTATCCGTCACGGCACCGATGAACAGAAAGAGAAATATGTCAAGCCGCTTTTAAAAGGAGAGATCTTCGCGGCGGAATGCCTGACGGAGCCTCGCGGGGGGTCGGATTTCTTCGGGGCTACGACCCGGGCGGAAGATAAGGGCGATTATTATCTGTTAAACGGCATGAAAAGATTTATCGTGGGCGCCGAGGGCGCGGACTATTTTCTGGTGTACGCGAAAACCCATCCTGAAGCGAAGCCTCAGGAATCCATGACCTGCTTCATTGTCGATCGTGTCGAGGGCGTGGAGGTCAAATATCTATACGGTCTCATGGGCTGCCGCGGCGGCGGAACGGGGCGCATTATTTTCCGCAATGTAAAAGTCCCCAAAGAGAATGTCGTAGGAAAAGTTCAGGGAGCTTATGCTGTTTTCAATACCATGATGATACCGGAGAGACTGGGAACAGCCGCCATGACCATCGGCGCGGCACGGCCCGCTCTGGAAATCGCGACGAATTATACCTCGCGGCGAAAGGCGTTCGGTCAGATTATCGCCCAGTTTGAAGGCGTGAACTTTCAGATTGCCGAAGCGGCGATGCTTTTGGATGCGGCGCGCGCCATGGCTTATGTCACTGCCAGGGCGGTGGACGAAGGCGCGGATATGCTCAGAATAAGAAGGATGGTCTCGCAGAGCAAAAAGTTTATCACCGAATCATGCCAGAAGGTTGTTCACAATTCCATGCAGGTGATGGGCGGCATCGGCTATACAAATGTCTTTCCGATTGAACGGATTTACCGCGATGTCCGTCTGGCCTCCATCTGGACGGGAACAAGCGAAGTCATGTCCATGATCACGGCACATGAATGGTATCGCGAATATTTGACTCAAAAAGCGCAGTCCAATACGCGCGATCTGGAACTGGATGCGCAGGAAGCCAGCGAAGAAGAAAAAATCTATAACGATGAGGATATGTGGAATAAGGGTTGGTAGAAAAAATGAAGCAAACAGGATTAAAAACAACAATACTTATATTTGTTTTGTTGTTTACCGCGCAAGCGCTGGCCTGGCATGATCATACTCATCTGGCAATCTGTAAAGCGACCGGCTCTGAGATGTGGTATCACTGCGCCGGACCGGATATTGCCAAAATTAAGGCGGGCAATGTGGAATCTTACAATCACTGGTTCAACAATTCCGCTGAAGCCGAGATAACGACGAAAATGGTTTTCGATCAAATCGAACGTTATAATAAAAGAAGGAAGATATTTGATGCAGAAGGGCATCTTTTGGGGGCGATAATTGCTTCTTTGCGTGCGTACGAAAAAGATTTGCGGGAGGGCAAATACGCTTTGTATCATCTTGTTTATTGCGCTCATTATATCGGTGATCTTTCCCAGCCCCTGCATAACATCGCTTACGATGATTTTAATAAGGAACACCACAATGCCAATGACGGGATAGTGGAAAATACGATTCTGAATGAAACGGAAAAAATTTCCAAACACATATATCCCATTACTTTAAACGATAAGAATTTTGAAGCAGATCTTGCCCGCGAAATTGCGCGAATTGCCAATCTCAGCCGTGTGTTGGGTTATAAACTGCGCGCGGAAAAAAGAAATATGACCAGGCAGGAGGCATACATTCAATTGCGGCACAGCGCTTCGCTGTTGAAAGCTGTTTTGCAGCACTACAACAAAATTCCTGTTTCGGCAAAGGATGCTGTTAATTGAAATTCTTAAATAGGCTGGTTCAATCTTGCAGATTGA
>AWGX01000928.1 GCA_000495415.1 Smithella sp. ME-1
AGGCGGCAAGGAGGAAGCTCCGCATTATATCCCGAATAGCTTTGCTTTCGGGATCAATTCCACTTACGCTTCAAACTTCATCCCATCGGGATTCGTTTTTAGCGAGTGTCATTGATAGCTTCCGCAAAACCTTTCATTGAATTGACAATTGTCGCGTCATCGACACAATAGGCAATACGGAAGTAGCCGGGTCCGCCAAAACCGCTGCCGGGCACGGCAAGAATATTTTTTTTCAAAAGCACTTTGACAAATTCCACATCATTGGAAATCGGACTTTTTACAAACAAATAAAAAGCTCCCTGAGGTTTTACAAATTTGTACCCTGGTTTAGCCAAACCCGCACAGAGCAGATCACGCTTCTTCTGATAAACTTTTACATCAACAGCCACATTCTGAAGCCTGGCGACAATCCGCTGCATCAGCGCCGGCGCGTGGACAAAGCCTAAAATTCGCGTGCACAGAATCAATGCGTTGATTAAGTTGTCCGATTCATGAATCTTCGGATTGACGGCAATATAGCCAATACGCTCGCCCGGTAAAGATAAAGTCTTGGAATAAGAATAGGCCACAATGCTGTTGGCATAAGCCTTCAACACACTTGGCACAACAACACCGTCAAATACTATTTCAGCATAGGGTTCATCAGATACAAGGTATATTGCTCTTTTGTATGCCCTGCCCTTTTCTCTCAATAGCTTGGCCAAATCAGCAATATTTTTTTTACTGTAAACCTTACCCGTCGGATTATTTGGTGAATTAATAATAATCGCTTTCGTTTTTCTGTTTATCGCTTTGGCAATGGCATCAATATCTAAAGAAAAATCTTCTTTAGTTTTTGTATATCTAACAACGCCACCGTAATTTTCGATGTAGAAAGGATACTCGACAAAAAAAGGTTTGAGGACTATGACTTCATCACCCGGATCAAGCAACGCTTTAAAAATAACATTTAACGCTCCTCCGGCACCACAGGACATCACTACATGATTAGCGGACATCTTCAATCCGGATGCTTTGCTGATTTTATCGGCAATTGCCTGTCTTGTCTCCTGATATCCGGCATTCGGTGTATAACCGTGCTTCAGAGGAATGATTTCTTTGGCCAGATTAACGAGCTCGCGTTTAAATTCATCCGGTTGATCTACATTAGGATTTCCCAGACTGAAATCATAAACCTTGTCCGCGCCATATTTTTTCTTAAGAAGGATACCTTCTTCGAACATTTTACGAATCATCGATGATTGCGTCATCGATGATCTTATTTTTTTAGCAATGGTCATTTTTCAAAATTCCGGTTCTTTTGATTTGCACCATATAATTTTATCTCTTAATTCTTAATTTTGATTTAGTTGAATGATTTTAAATCAGTTATGTCTCTTTTTTCTTATTAAAATAAATATTCCCAGTAAAACCAGCACCGCAGGTAATAAATATTCCGTCAATTTGGAAAACTCAATGCCATAAAATTCAATAGCGAGAAATAATGCTCCCGCAATAGTTATAAACCACCCGCCAAAATCCCTAAACCGCTGTATAATTGTGGATATTCCAATAACAATTATTAGTATCGGCCATGTCTGACCAAAATTATAATTTGAAGTTCTACTCACAAAAATCAGTACACCTAAAGTAATTAAAATGAGTCCCCCCGTAAGAATGTTGCGCTTTTCATTTGGCATAATCATCTCCCCCTGTTTATTATTTTTAAATTGGCGGAAGTCTGAACTCCCGCCAATTTGATTTTATGCCTTCTCCGCTAATTTTAAAAATGGTTTGAATAAATCAATGGGTATGGGAAAC
>AWGX01000929.1 GCA_000495415.1 Smithella sp. ME-1
ACAAAGATAGCGCTTTGATTTAGAAGCGGGTTAGTAGTTCCAGCCCCAGAATCCAAATGCCAGTACATTCATAATTACCGGCACGGCATATATTATTCCGACTGTCGTTAATTTGGCTTTCATTGATTTCAGACTGATTACTAAAATAGCAAAACAGAAGAAGTGGAAATAGCCGAAGAAGAAAATCAGCCAAACGCCCTTAAAGGATAAATACCAGAACGGGTATTCCCAGACCAGATGACCACCGATGTTGAGCAGGCATTCGACAAAGACGCAGAAAATGCTGTAGCCAATCGCCCAGAACCATTTCTCGGGCAGGCCGAGGATCCGCTCTGTTTTGCTGTCGGATAAGGTGTTATAGAAGATAATGCCGACAATGAGAAACATGAACATGATTTCGATGTTCCAGCCGACCATCGTGCGCAGGGCGGTGTCTCCCGGCGTTGTCCAAAAAGCCGAGCGCTGCGTCAGATGCATGACCCAGCCGTTCCATGTTTCGTTGAAGAAATCCACGCCGAAGATCGTCAGGCCGGCTAAAACCGCGTTCCAGTCGCCTGTGCGGCGCGCGTCTTTCATTTCCTTTGTGTAAATATAAAAGACAATCGCCAGGAGAGGAATGACATACCACTTGATCATGGAAAGATCCCGCAGTCCGCTTAACGCTTGCTGAGTTGCTTCCGTCATAAGGCCTCCTTGTAAATGTTCAGGGTGAGTTTTGGTTATTCTATAATACCAAACTATTCTGATAACTTTATTCCTTTAGTTCAATAAAGTTATCAACGACATTAAACTTAGTGATAATTTA
>AWGX01000930.1 GCA_000495415.1 Smithella sp. ME-1
ATCTAAAATTTCAATTTGTTTTTCCACGTTTTCCAGTTCCAGTTTTTCTTTGTAGCTCAGTTTTGTTTTTTCTTTTTTAGGTTGTTTGTCTTTGTCTGTTTTGCGGGTATCGCCGGCAATTTCTTTTTTGGTTGTTTTTAAACTTTCTTCCCATTGTTCGTAATCGGCAAAAAGCTCTGCCTTTGCCCCGGTTGTGAAACCGATAAATAGACCGCACACTCTGGAAATCATGTAGCGATCGTGCGAAACTATAATCAGCAAACCGCCAAATTCCAGAAGATTATCTTCGAGTGTTTCGATTGTTCTTATATCCAGATCATTGGTCGGTTCGTCCAAAAGTAAGATATCCGCGGGCTGCAGCATAAGTTTGGCAATCAAAATTCTCGCCTGTTCTCCGCCGGATAGCGAGGCAATGGTTGAGTCTGTTTGCTCCGGTTCAAAACCAAAGCGTTTTATCCACGATATCAGGTGAACCGCTCTGTCTTTGAATATTACGGTGTCATTGCCATCGGCTAAATATTGTTTGATGGTTTTTTGCTGATGCAGGGATTCTCTTAGTTGGTCAAAATAAACTATTTTTAAATTGTCGGCATGTTCCACACTGCCCGCATCTGGTTCTATTTGTTTGCTGAGTAATTTTAGCAGGGTGGTTTTTCCCACGCCGTTTCCGCCGAGTAATCCAATGCGCAATCCTTTGGTAAGGTTGGCGGTGAAGTTTTTCAAAATATGTTTATCGCCGAATGATTTACTGATGTTTTTGATTTTAACCAGCACTTTGGTTTTTCTGTTCGAAGCGCTGAATTCTATTTCGGCCCTGGTTGTTTGCTTTTTCTCTTTTAAGTCGGCCAGTTCTTTTATCAGGTTATGGGCTTCGTCAATTCTGTATTTCGCTTTTGTCCTGCGGGCCTTGGGGCCTCTTCTTAACCACTCTATTTCCGCCCGCACTTTGTTGGACATCGCGGCTTCGAGCTTGTTTTGTTGTTCAATGTAAAGCAGGCGTTTTTCTAAAAAATCATCATATCTGCCTTCGGATTGGAAAATATTGCCTTCGTAGCGTTTGTTTATTTCCATAATTCTGTTGGCGCATCGCTCCAGTAAAAATCTGTCGTGACTGACCATTACCCATGTAAACCTGGCGGAACCTAAAAAATTTTCCAGCCAGGCGAGTGCCTGATAGTCCAGATGATTTGTCGGCTCGTCTAAAATTAAGAGGTCCGGTTCGTTAACTATCCCGCAGGCAATATCCAGGCGCTTGGTCCAGCCGCCGGAAAGTGCATTTACTTTTCCGGTATAGTCATCAAATCCGACGATACTTAAAGCTTTGGCTGTTTTGACGTCGGCATCTATAAAATCGGTGGTTGCCTTGCCGGCAACAATATCCCACACTGTCGCGTTGGGCGGATAGTTGCTGACTTGAGGTATATAGGCTGTTTTTAAGTTTTTTCTGATGGCGATATTGCCGGTATCGGCACTTTCGAGATTCACCATTATTTTGGTCAACGTGGTTTTCCCTGTTCCGTTATCTCCGATGATGCCTATCCTGTCACCATCGTTAACGGTCAGGCTAAGATCCTTAAAAAGAGCTTTGGTCCCAAATGATTTGCTGATTTTGTCGAGATTTAATAATACGGCCATGCGCGGGACTATATATCACAACCGGGGAAAAGTGAAGGGTGAAGGGTGGAAGTTTTTCATGTCATTTCGACCGTAGGGAGAA
>AWGX01000931.1 GCA_000495415.1 Smithella sp. ME-1
CGTACGCTGCTGCGAACAATTGATGCAGAAAGAAAACTTGCCGACGATGTTACTATTTCCTGGAATCCGGATAAATTAAAGGAACTTCTATATAAACAGTTAACGGGAGAGCAGATTCTTGTAGTTTCCAACCGCGAACCATACATTCATATGAAAGGAAAGGAAAGGATTGAAATTCAGCGCCCGGCCAGCGGTCTTGTAACAGCGGTCGAACCTGTTATGAAAGCTTGTTCAGGAACATGGATAGCACACGGTGGTGGCACTGCCGATCGTGAAGTTGCAGATAAAAAAGATCATGTTTATATACCTCCTGAAAATCCAAAGTACACACTCCGGCGTATTTGGCTGTCGAGGGAAGAGGAAAAAGGTTATTATTATGGGTTTGCTAATGAGGGATTATGGCCTCTTTGCCATATCGCCCATGTTCGTCCGATTTTTCGAACAAGCGATTGGCAACATTACGTAACAATAAATCAACGTTTTGCAGATGCTGTTGTCAAAGAAGCAAACAGAGAAGACCCCGTAGTTTTAGTTCAAGATTACCATTTCGCTTTATTGCCAGGTATGTTGCGCAAAATTCTTCCAAAATCAACTATAATAACTTTTTGGCACATTCCCTGGCCCAATCCGGAATCATTTGGTATTTGTCCCTGGCGTGAAGAGCTGCTTCAGGGAATGCTGGGAAGCACTATACTAGGGTTCCATACTCCGTTTCACTGTAAAAATTTCCTGGAAACTGTGGACCGGTATTTAGAAACGCGTGTAGATCATGCATCTTCCACTATTTCTCACGGCGGCAAGTTGACGTTAGTGGAAGCTTATCCTATCTCCATTCAGTGGCCTCCCCCATGGCAAGACAATCAACCCTCAGTAAAAGAATGCCAAGCTGAAATTAGAAAATTTTTAAAGATCGATAACGATTGTTTAATCGGACTGGGTGTAGATCGAATGGATTACACAAAAGGAATTCTTGAACGACTAAGAGCAGTGGAAAATCTTTTGGAAAGACATCCGGAAATGATCGGGAAGTTTTCATTTGTCCAGATTGCTGCTCCCTCACGCTCGGTATTAGAAGAATACCAGGCTTTCGAAGCCCGTGTTCGATCGCTGGCAACACATATCAACCAGCGTTTCGCCAGCGGTGCCTATCAGCCTGTTTATTTAAGGGTAGAACATCATGAACCGGAAGAAGTCAACCGATACTACCGTGCTGCTGATGTCTGTATGGTTACGAGTCTGCACGATGGAATGAACCTGGTTGCCAAAGAATTTATTGCTTCCCGAGACGACGAGAGAGGCGTTCTGGTACTCAGTCAGTTTACCGGTGCGGCACATGAATTATATGAAGCCCTGATAGTTAATCCTTATCATATTGAACAAACGGCCGATGCACTTTATCAGGCTTTGACAATGCCTGAATTTGAACAGCGGGAGCGGATGCGCAGTATGCGATCAATGGTCCGCGATTTTAATGTATACAGATGGGCTGGCAGAATGCTTATTGACGCTTCAAAAATACGTCAGAGAGAAAAACTGGCAGCAAGAATAGGGTTGGAAACATGAGTACGAGCGAACGATTATCATATATCTTTGAAAGTTCTGCGCTTGCCAAAATGAAAAATTTCATCGATCACAACACCTTGTTTGCTTTCGATCTTGACGGTACTTTGGCCCCAATAGCAACAAAACCTTGTGTTATAGGAATTCCCGACTCTATTCGGGAAGAATTCATAATTCTCAACGAGCAAGCAGTCGTCGCAGTTATTACGGGACGCTCATGCTCAGATGCTTTGTATCATCTTGGCATATCTCCACGTTACCTGATCGGGAACCACGGCGCTGAAGGCCTTCCTGGTTGGGAAAATCGAGAAAATGAATTTTCCCGCATAGCAAATCAATGGCAGTCTCAATTAGACAATCTTCTCCCCGTCGAAAATCGCCGTGGCATTTTTATAGAAAACAAAGGTTCGACTTTGTCGATTCATTATCGTCACGTCTGTAATATTAAATATGCCCATAAAATGATTCTTCAGGCAATAGATAAACTTAATCCTAAGCCCCGACGAATTGGGGGCAAATTTATTGAGAATCTTATTCCGGTAAGCGCACCAGATAAAGG
Source organism: Smithella sp. ME-1 (assembly GCA_000495415.1). Next base: position 2,120 of record AWGX01000931.1, read on the forward strand.
AATTGCCCTTAAAATTCTAATGCAAGAATCAGCATGTCAAAACGGTATTTTTGTCGGAGATGATGAAACGGATGAGGATGTGTTTCATCTGAATGATGCAAATCTCTTTACCATCCGCGTGGGGAAGAATACTTTCAGCAGTGCACACTTTTATCTACGCGGACAAAGTGAAATTTTACGATTCCTGCGTGTTATTAACGGTATCTTTAACGCAAAAGAAAAATTAGCAATTTAATTATTCAACAGTGTTTTACCTGTCAGTTGTTATAAAAAGTTTATTAATATACGAAAAACATATTTATTCTAATCAATTGATAAATAATTACCCATAAATCGTTGACATGGATTTTTAATTATATTAGTTATTCTTACACATTAGGAGGCATATGATCAAGTTCAAAAATATTTTATATGCAATTGATCTGGATTCAAAAAATATCTCTTCATTGGGAAAAGCTCTGGAATTTGCGCAGTTTTTAAATTGTTCGATACATATCTTATATGTCAATGACATCGGAGCCGGTTATCGCCATCCCACTGATCGTGAAGATGCTGTTGCATTGAAGGTTAAGGAAGTTATTCCTGAATCAATGCTGGAAAATCTGGATATTATTTATGCCGTTTCCAAAGGAAACACAGCTGAAGAAGTTGTTAAATATGCGCAAGGAAATGACATTGACTTGATTATAGTTGGACATAAACACCGAGGGAAGCTTTATTCATCCGTATTTGACAGTACAGATGTCAATATTGTTGATACCGCTATGTTGCCTGTTTTAGTCATCCCGGAAAAATAATTTTCCAGAAGACGAACTAATTAAAGGAACAATCAAAAATTCAAACCTTTAAACAATAATTCTACAATGAGGAGAAAAAATGGATTTATTGCAGGAATACTATTTTGGAAATACCTTACAAAGCTGGCTGTGCGCTTTGATTACACTGATAGTCACACTCGCGGCACTGATTATTACTCAAAAAGTATTAATAAAAAAACTCTCCAAACTGGCGGCAACAACTGATAACCAGATAGACGACCTCATCGTCAACATGATTAAACAGACAAAACTTTTTATTCTAATTATCGCATCAATTTATCTTGCATCTCTGACTATTACAATCAAACCTTCTATTGAAGAACTATGGCAAAAAGTCGTCATTCTGGCATTAATATTTCAGGCAGGATTATGGGCGAGCGCGGGAATCTCTTTTGCACTTGGCAAAATAATCAAGAAACGCTCAGAAGAAGATACATCCAGCAAAACTACTATTACATTTTTGGGATTCGTAGCTCGTTTTTTCTTATGGATCATCATTTTTCTTTTGATTCTGGATAATCTTGGTGTGAATATTACAGGATTAGTAGCCGGATTGGGCATTGGCGGAATAGCTGTGGCTCTGGCAGTACAAAATATCCTGGGAGACTTGCTGGCCTCCCTTTCCATTGTTTTGGATAAACCCTTTGTCATTGGCGATTTTATAGTTGTAGATTCTCTTTCCGGAACAATTGAACATATCGGCTTAAAGACCACAAGAATTCGCAGTCTCAGCGGAGAACAACTGATCTTTTCCAACAATGATCTTCTAAAGACCCGCATACGCAATTACAAGCGTATGTCTGAAAGAAGGATTGTTTTCAGTTTTGGCATTATTTATCAGACACCGCTAGAGAAACTAAAGAACGTCAATAAAATAGTACGAGATATTATTGAAAAAACAGAAAATGCTCGATTTGACCGTGTTCATTTCAAGGAATACGGTAATTCGTCATTAAACTTTGAAGTCGTTTATTTTGTTCTAGATCCTGGTTATAATACTTACATGGACATTCAACAATCAATCAATCTGGAGATATTCCGGCAATTTGAAGAATCCGGGATTGAGTTTGCCTATCCCACCCAAACAGTATATGTTTGCAATCAATCCAAATGAATAAGAGATCCTGAATGATAAAAAAACTTGCCGTTTTACATATAGCGCTGTTTTTCTGCTTTATTATTCCGTACACGTGTATGGCTACAGACAATTCAACCCAAATAGGCTCTTTGCTACCTCTCTGGTCTGTATTGCCATTTGTGGGAATTTTACTTTCCATAGCTTTGATACCCCTCGCCTTTCCTCATTTCTGGCATGATCATTTTCCCAAAGTATCTTTTTTCTGGGCGCTGGTTTTTGCAATACCATTTATTTATTTCTTTAAACAAACCGCGCTCAATGAAATAGAACATATTTTCATCATTGATTATATCCCCTTTATACTTTTGCTTTGGTCCCTATTCGCAGTTTCCGGAGGTATTCATATTAAGGGAACTTTAAAAGGAACGCCTGCTGTCAACTCAATTATCCTGCTTATTGGAACAATACTGGCGTCTGTCATAGGTACAACCGGTGCATCCATGCTTTTGATCCGGCCAATTCTTCGTTCCAACTCCTGGCGCGTTTATAAAGTTCACACCATTGTGTTTTTTATTTTTCTGGTCAGCAATATTGGAGGATCGCTCACACCATTGGGAGATCCGCCTCTTTTTCTGGGATTTTTGCACGGCGTTCCTTTTTTCTGGACAATAAAAATTCTGCCGGAAATGGCGTTTGCCAGCATAGTTCTTTTGCTTCTTTATTTTGTTCTTGATTCCCACTACTATAAAAAAGAAAGCTTAACTGCTGTGCCCGAATCCGAACAAGAACCTATTAAAGTTGAGGGCGTCCATAATTTTATTTTTTTATTTGGGATTATCGGTGCTGTATTGTTCAGCGGCAGTTTTAAATTAGGACAAATAAATTTTTTCAGTATCACCCAGACAATAGAAAATTTAATCAAGGATGCCATCCTGATTCTGATGGGTATTGCATCTCTAGTATTCACGCGAAAGGAAATTCATAAAAATAATGAATTTAGCTGGATGCCAATCAGGGAAGTTGCTTATCTTTTTGCCGGAATATTCATAACAATTATTCCTGTTCTGGAAATTCTAAGAGCCGGCGAAAACGGAGCATTACACTGGCTGATAAAATCAGTTGATTCACCGGCACAGTATTTTTGGACGGTAGGAATGCTGTCAAGTTTTCTGGATAATGCTCCTACTTACTTAACCTTTTTTAACAGTATTATTGGTAAATTTTATCCGGGAATGCCGGAAACTTCAGCGGTGGCCTTGCTGATTGTAGAAAAAATACCTTATCTGGCAGCAATCTCTGTGGGAGCCGTTTTTATGGGAGCCAATACATATATAGGCAATGCACCAAACTTTATGGTCAAGTCTATCGCGGAAGAAGCAGGTGTGAAAATGCCCGGGTTTTTCGGATACATCTTTAAATACTCCATGCCCATTTTAGTGGTTCTATTCATTATAATGACTTTTATATTTTACTGAGACTCACTGATAGTGAGACCCAAGCTTAAGAAACGAAGTGCGCTGAAGCTTGCTGGACGAATTATGCCAGGCGCGGAGCGCCGTGGTATA
>AWGX01000932.1 GCA_000495415.1 Smithella sp. ME-1
CTAATCCGTCCAATCTTCCAACCTTCTAAACTTCCAATCCTCTATTCTTCACCATTCACTTTTTATCCAACCCTCCAAACATCCAAACCGTCTAAACTTCTTTAAAAGGGTGTCTAATCATCTATTCTTTGTCCCTGCACCCTTTACCGTCCCTTAACAGCGCCAATCAAACAGAACCGCCCTTTGTCCTATTCGGATCCAACTCCGAAAAAGTCTTGACTTTTTCGGAATGAATGCTAAATTAGTCGCATGAAAAGATATCTCGAAAAATACATTCAGTCCGATTTGAAAAGAAAAATCGTACTTTTGACTGGCCCGCGTCAGACAGGCAAGACAACTCTGGCCAGGATGCTGAAGACAGATTTCGATTATTTCAATTATGATAACGCCGAACATCGGGTAAGTTTACTGGAAAAGTCATGGGATCGGTCCAAAGAGCTTGTCATATTTGATGAACTCCACAAGATGAAAAACTGGAAATCATGGCTCAAAGGCGTTTATGACACCGAAAAGATTCCACCCTCCCTCATTGTCACCGGCAGCGCAAAACTTGACGCCTACAAAAAGGTGGGCGACTCACTCGCCGGCAGGTTTTTTGAGTACAGACTTCACCCGCTGGATTTGAAGGAAATCAAGCTGATTTTAGGCACCGACAGTCTCGATAAAAAACTCGACAAACTTTTAAAGCTCGGCGGATTTCCGGAACCGTACCTTGAAGGCAACGAGACTTACTACAATCGCTGGAAAAGAAGCCATTTGGACATCATCTTGAAACAGGACCTGCTTGACCTTGAAAATCTGCGACAAATTACATCCATAGAAACACTGATTGAACTTTTGAAAAAGAAAGTCGGCGCTCCCATATCTTACAAATCACTGGCTGAAGACCTTCAGTGCTCGGACAAGACCGTTAAACGCTGGTTGTCCGTACTGGAAACCCTGTATGTCATCTTTAAGGTTCCGCCGTATCATAAAAACATATCCCGGAGTCTTCTGAAAGCGCCCAAATATTATTTCTACGATACCGGTCAGCTGCCCGATGATTCCGGCATGAAACTGGAGAACCTTGTTGCCTGCGCACTGCTTAAAGAAATACATTTTCGGGAAGATTGTTTCGGCGAGAAGTGTAATTTATGTTATCTGCGGAACAAGGATGGACGGGAAATCGATTTTCTTGTAACAAAAAAGGGAGCTCCGGCCATGATGATAGAGGTCAAATGGAGTGACGACGAACGAAGCCCCAACTTTTCTTTCTTCGAAAAAAATACCAGGAGCGTCAAAAAAGTTCAAATCGTCAAGGAACTAAAGAGAGAAAAGACTTACCCGGACGGCGCCGAAATCCGCACAGCCTGCAAATGGCTTTCTGAGATTACTTTAGAATAATTATCATCACCGTAATTAACGATTTTTGCATCTAACCCTCTAATCCGTCCAATCTTCCAACCT
>AWGX01000933.1 GCA_000495415.1 Smithella sp. ME-1
TTTTGCTGCGAGTACCCGGTGGAGCAATTCCTGAGAGATGTGAAAATCGCGTCCATCTACGAAGGTGCCAACGGCATTCAGGCATTGGACCTCATTGGACGTAAACTGGGAATGAAGAAGGGCGCTTACTTTATGTCCTTACTCACCGAAATGGGCAACACAATAAATAAATACAAAAACCTCAATGGCAACACAGATATGGTGGCGGACGTGCAGAATTCCGTAAATAAACTCACCGAAATGGGTATGTATCTTGCCTCCTGCGCCAAACAGGGTAAGTTTCTCATCCCCGTCAACAACGCTTATCCCTTCCTCATGATGATGGGTAAGGTCGTGTCCGGTTGGCTGCTGCTATGGCAGGCTGGCGTGGCCCAGGAGAAGCTCGATACTCTGGCCAAGGAAAAAGGTATCGATACAAACGACAAACAGGCATTAGCTCAACTCTGCAAGGATAATAAGGACGCCGCGTTCTATTCAGGGAAAATATACTCTGCCAGGTTTTTTGCCAAGAACGTACTGCCTGAGGTTAACGCCATTGCTGAGTCCATCAAGACCGAAGACATGTCCATACTCGAGATACCGGAAGAAAGCTTTGCATCCTAAGAAGATGCGTTATTATATAAAAGATAATGGGGGCCATTCCGGGCCCCCATTTGTTATCTGTTGGCTTTAACTCTCCATTGGATTTGCAGGTATTAACAATAACGGTACAAGACCTGATCGGATGCTCTCTATCAAGTGAAACATAGGTCAAGATACATTATTTTATATCGGCTG
>AWGX01000934.1 GCA_000495415.1 Smithella sp. ME-1
AGCCGTGGTGTGACTGATTATAACCTGAGCCTGTGGGGCAGTTTCATTATAAAAACACCAAGTGGAGTTATTTGCTTTATAGGTGATTCCGGGTATGGCTCTTTTGTAGGGGAGATACGCAGGCGGTTCGGTCCGGTTGACCTTTCTTTTATACCCATTGGCGCTTACGAGCCCGCATGGATGATGGAAACAATTCACCTTACTCCGGAAGAGGCTTGGCAGG
>AWGX01000935.1 GCA_000495415.1 Smithella sp. ME-1
GCCGATCTTCCGGGCTTCTTTGAATAGTTGCTTAATTTGTTTTACCTGTTCAAGAGTGGCGTTATTTGCCGCCAAAGCGGCAGCCTCGGCATCAAGAATTCGCCACACATATATTAATTCCCACATGCTCTCCTGGCTAACAGAGAGATGATCTATCATTGGGGTACGTAAATCATCGAACATAGATTTGACAAATTTGCCTCGTCGTTCATGAGATTCAATA
>AWGX01000936.1 GCA_000495415.1 Smithella sp. ME-1
GATAAGCATGCCTGATATTGATATAGATTTTTGTCAGGATGGAAGAGACGATATTATCCGCTATGTAACAGAAAAATACGGCAGCGATCGGGTTGCTCAGATAATAACGTTCGGCAAGATGCAGGCCAAAGCGGTGGTAAGAGATGTGGGGAGAGCTATGAACATGCCTTATGGAGAGGTCGATGCCATCGCAAAGCTCATCCCCAACATCCCGAACATTTTACTCGACGAGGCAATTCAAATGGAGCCCCGACTTCAGGAAGAGGAAAAAAAGAATGAAAAAATTAAAAAACTTCTTTCTTATTCAAAATCTCTCGAGGGTCTGAACCGCCATGCATCCACACATGCGGCGGGAGTTGTCATATCTGATCTTCCCCTGGTGGAACGCGTCCCTCTATGCAAAAGTCCTAAAGACGATGTGGTTACTCAGTTTGCCATGAATGATCTTCAGTCGGTGGGTTTAACAAAATTTGATTTTCTTGGTCTGAAGACTCTCACTGTCATTAAGAATGCACTTCAGTACACCAAAAAGGGAAGGGGGATTGATATCGATATCAATTCTCTACCTCTCAACGACCCCAAAACGTACCAGTTGCTTATGAAGGGCGATACAGACGGTGTCTTCCAACTGGAAAGCTCCGGCATGAAAGATATTCTCGTGAATATGAAACCTGATTGCATTGAGGATATCATAGCGCTTATAGCCCTCTACCGGCCAGGGCCGATGAATATGGTTCCTGAATTTATTTCTCGAAAGCAGGGAAAAACCAAAATTGCGTATGAGGTTCCCGAGCTGGAAGAAATTTTGAAAGAAACGCATGGCATCATCGTCTATCAGGAACAGGTGATGCAAATTGCCGGCGCTATTGGAAACTATACCATGGCTGAAGCAGATATACTCAGAAAGGTCATGAGCAAGAAAAAAGTCTCAGAAATGGAAAAGGAAAAACCGAGATTTTTGCTGGGCGCGGAAAAGAAAAACATACCGGGGAAAAAGGCAAGAAAAATCTGGGAGCAGATGGAAACCTTTGCAGAGTATGGGTTTAATAAATCCCACAGCACTGCGTACGCCATGATTTCTTATCAGACGGCCTATTTGAAAGCCAATTATCCGCTGGAATTCATGGCTGCTCTCCTGACGAGCGAAAAAGACAACAGAGACAAGATCATCAAATATATCGGAAGCTGCAAGGATATAGGGATTAATGTTCTGCCTCCCGGCATCAACGACTCAATGCGGGATTTTAGTGTAGCGGGAAACAATATTCGATTTGGCTTGGCGGCGGTAAAAAATGTGGGGGTTACAGTCATTGATTCAATCAT
>AWGX01000937.1 GCA_000495415.1 Smithella sp. ME-1
TTGATAAATGGACACTTAAATCGGGACGTTCGATAATAGTTCTCGCCGAAGGCCGTCTGGTCAATCTGGGCTGTGCCACCGGCCACCCCAGTTTTGTCATGAGCAATAGTTTCACCAATCAATGCATGGCACAAATTAAATTAGCCACCAAAAAACATAAAATTGGAGTATATACGTTACCTAAGATACTGGATGAAGAAGTTGCCCGCCTGCATTTGGAAAGACTGGATGTCAAGCTTACCAAACTTAATAAAAAACAGGCTGATTATCTTGGGATAACCTTGGATGGTCCCTTCAAACCGGAGCACTATAGATATTAAATAATATTCTTAAGTGTGGACTTTATAAAAAAGAACGGCAGCTGCCGCGCCGAATAATATGTTTGCTCCCCAGGCGGCGAGAAATACAGGTATTACCTCAGATTTGCCCAGAGACATGCTGAAAGCATGGACTATCCAATAGGAAAATCCAACGACAATAGCTATTCCGGCGCTTTGCATTATTCCGCCACTTCGCTCCGAGCGCACAGAAAAAGGAACTGCAATAAATATCATAATCAATGTCACCAGCGGGAAAGCCATTTTCCCCTGCAGTTCAACAAGATATTTGGTTACGTCATATCCTTCAGATTTTATTTTTTTAACGTATTTTCTTAAATCAAAGTAACCCATTTTTTCTGCGTCTTTTTGCATTACTTTAAAATCATCAGGTTTTTCAGGGATATTTATAATCTTTTCCTTGGACCATTCCAGAACCGGATTATTATCAGCATCAAAACGCGTTGTAAGCAGATTGTGGAAGACCCATTTGTCGTCTTTCCATTCGGCTCTCTTGGCATCAACACGGCTCATCAATGTAAAATCCGGATTTAAATAATTGATGGTAACACCCCGCAGAATATTTTTATCTACATCGAACATTTTAAAATTATAAATCGCGTTTTCTCCGTGATACCATATTTCATTTTGCTTGAAGAAGCCGAGGGTTTTCTGTTTCTGTACATCGATCTTGATAATATGTTCGGTTTTTTGAATGGACGCAGGTGTTATCAGTTCATTGAAATAGAACAGAAAGATAGCTGTTATTGCAGCAAACATAAGAATGGGTAGAGAAATACGATAAATGCTGATCCCGTTAGCCTTCATGGCTGTAATTTCGTGATATTTGGAAAGTGAGCCGAAGGTCATCAGGGTCGTCAGAAGAACTGCCGGAGGCAGAATATAGGAAATGACCATAGGAATGGAAAAAATAAAATATGATATTATCTGGAAAATGTTTGCATTGTTACTGAGAAACATTCTTATTTTTTCAAAAAAATCGACAATTAAGAAAAGGGCGATAAACGACAGGAATGTAATGGTAAAAAACCTTATAAATTCTTCAAGTATGTATTTGTCTAAAATTCTCAATTTATCATCCTCATTTATCTCTTCTGCTTTTATCAAGGAAATTTACAACAGGGATGAGCGAAATTTCTCTGTCGGCCATATAGAGAAGAGAAATTCCTGCCAGAGCAAACATAAGATTCGGCACCCATACCCCGACTTCTGGTGAAAGATAACCTGTTTCCACCAATGCTTCTCCACCGATGCGTAATAAGTAATACACAGAGACAACGATCAGGCCGACGGCAAACCCTCTTGATTTTACGGAACGGTGGCTTCTTATGCCCAGAGGTAGTGCCAGTAGGCCGAAGAAAATACAGGAAAGAGGTATGGAAAATTTTTTATGCACTTCAATGGCCAGTTCCCGAACAGCCGCTTTATCCAGCCCCGGTTTTTTCATTCTTTCCAAAAGCTCGGTCATAGTCATTTCGGTGCTTGATTTGGAGGATTTATCTAAATTAGCCAAAGCAGTTGATAGATCAAGATTAATATCATAACTTTCAAAATCAACTTTACGGTAATGCTTTAAATCTGAACTTACTGTATGAATAGAACCATCTTCCAGCCTGAGCTTTACAGTCATTGATTCCGGATTGGACACCAGGAATGCTTTTTTAGCCAGAATTGTATTTTGTTCGCCAATCATACGGTTGTCGGAAACAATAACACCTTCGAGATAATTTTGGTTTACAGGAATTCTTTCTGCATAAATGAGAAAATCCTTAAAGTCAGCATTAAATACTTTTTCTTTTATGCCGATGCTGGCATTTTGTTGCGCGATATTGAAAATCAGACGTTTGGTGGCAAAATTGCTGTGCGGTACAAGAAAGTAACTTATAAAGATGGTCAATATAAAGGTAATCAATGAAGCAATGGCGACAGGATAATACATTTGTAGCAGACTGACACCTGCATTTTTTAGAGCCGTTATTTCATTGTCGGCGGAGAGCCTGCCCATGGCAATGAGGATGGCGATTAAGAGGGCAATCGGAATGGTAAACAGCATGAATGAAGGCAGCAGAAAAATAATAATTTTGACTATCAAAAAAACGCTGACCCCTTTATTGATTATCAGATCCATAATTTGCAGAATTTTTCCCATCAGCAGGACAAAGGTCAGGACAAATAAAATAATTATGAAAGGGAAGGCGATTTCTTTAAATATATAACGATTTATAATTTTGCGCATTTGATTATCAATAAAGTTTGTTAGTCGTGCCGCTTAAGCGGGATTTCATTATATTTCTAAAATAACACGTATTGATTAATTTTCTCAAGTAAAACATCAAAAGGATTCATTTATTGACAGTTTCAAGCATTTTTCCTATATTAATTCATAATTTTATTTTTTCTTATTAAAAAGGATAAATCTATGAAAGTAGATACAATGCGGCATATTGATTATTATGTCGGCGTTCCTCTTTGTTTTCTCGGTTCATTATTTCAGAAAGTAATAAAATTATTTACCAGACATGAAAAAGAAGCGCCGAAGAATGTTTTGTTTATCGAATTGTCGGAAATGGGCAGTGCAATTTTAGTCGATCCCGCAATGAGAAAGCTGCAGAAAGAGTCAGGCTCCAACATTCATTTCGCTATCTTCAAAAAAAATAAACCAAGTCTTGATTTGCTGGGCACGGTTCCTCAGGAAAACATTTGCACAATTAACGGGGACAATTTTATCTCGCTGGCACAGGATGCCTTGAAATTCTTATTCTGGACAAGAAAGCGAAAAATCGATGCGGTAATCGACCTGGAGTTATTTTCCCGTGTTACCGCTTTGTTGACAGGTTTCAGCGGCGCGCCATATAAAGTCGGTTTTCATGCCTATTACAATGAGGGCCTTTATCGGGGAGATTTTTTATCGCATAAAGTCGCCTATAATCCGCATATTCATATCGCAAAGAATTTCATCGCTCTGGTCAACGCGCTGTTGTCACCGCAGGAGGAAATACCGTATTCCAAGACAAAGATAGAAGATGATGAAATTAGCCTGGCAAAAGTTGAATATTCCGATGATGAAAAGAAAACGGTGAGAAATATTGTCCGCGAATGTTTTGAAAAATTCGATTTCGGCAAGCATAAAATTGTTTTAATCAATCCCAATGCCAGTGAACTTCTTATCCAGCGTCGCTGGCCGCAGGAAAGGTTCGCACAGTTAATAAAAATGATTTTGGAGAAATGTCCACTGGCGATTGTTCTGATTACCGGCGATCCGCGCGAAAGGGAAGAAGCTGAAATTCTCAGACAGCAGGTACAAAACGAAAGATGTATAAATTTTGCAGGAAAGGTTCAGTTCGCCCAGCTTCCTATGCTCTACAGTATTTCGGAATTTATGGTTACCAACGATTCCGGACCACCGCATTTTGCCGCGATAACGGAGATGCCGACTTTCGTGATCTTCGGTCCGGAAACCCCGGCACTTTACGGATCATTGGGCAAGAGCACACCTATTTATGCCGGCTTGGCATGTTCGCCATGCGTCAGTGCGGCCAATCATCGTAAAACAGCTTGCAGTGATAACGTCTGTTTAAAAGTAATAAAACCTTCGCGAGTATTTGAAAGTATCAAACCGGAGTTGGAAAAAATTAATGCTCAGAGCTAATAAACTAATATTCCTGCTGATTGGTTTTTTTACATTGCTTCGTCTTGTTGTTGCGCCTTTTTTCGGATTGGGTGTTGACGAGGCTCATTATGTTTTGTACTCGAAATATCTGGATTTAAGCTACGTTGACCATCCGCCGCTCGTAGGCTGGGCGCATGTGCCTTTTTTTTATCTTTTAGGTACGAATCAGTTTCTGGCCCGATTGCCGGCGATTTTGATCTTTGCCGCCGTATCCTACTGTGCCTATTTATTTATATTAAGAATTACTCAGTCAACACGATTATCGCTGCTGGCCGTTCTGGCTTTAAATGGTTCATTTATACTCAATGTATTGGGACTGATGCTTTTGCCTGATTCTCTTTTGCTCTTATTTGTTTTCCTTCTCATTTTCACTGCCGAAAGAATAGATCGCGAAAAAAAGCCGCTGGATTATATTTTGCTGGGAATTTTATTCGGATTAATGGGGATTGCTAAATACACATCGATTTTACTTGTGCCTCCGCTGGTCATTTTTTTTCTGATAAAAAAAAGATATGATATTCTTTTTTCACCTTATATGTTTCTGGCAGCGGTCATTGCATTTGTTATTATCACACCGGTAATCTACTGGAACTTTACACATGATTTTATCAGCTTTCGTTATCAGGGCGGGCATGTTTTCGGCACCTTATCCTCCAGCTTTAAGAATTTTATTGAATCGTTGGCTGCACAGTTTGGCGCCTACAGTCCTTTTTTATTTATTATTGCGTTTTACGGATTTTTTAAAGCGCTGCGTTCACGTAATGTTTATCTGCGGTTGGCCGTTTTATTTGGCGGGACGATCATGGTATTTTTTCTGCTCACATCATTGTATGAGCGCACTCTTCCACACTGGCCCAGTATTTTTTATCTGCTCTTTATTCCCGTGGGCACTTACATTCTTTTGCAGTCTCAGGAGAAATGGAAAAGAAACTTTCTTTATTTCTCAATAGGACTAAGTTTAACATTAATGATAATCACCTATTGCGCAGTGCCATTTCCAGAAAAATGTACAAAGTTTGTGGGAATATTCTACAAAATTCCCGATTACAAATCGCCTTTTCGCGATATTTACGGATTCCCCGCGATTCTAAAACAGGCCGATGAAATCCTGAAGAAAAATATATCTGCTGCACCAAAAGCAATTGCGGTAAGCAACTGGACAATGGGAAGCAGAACAATGTATTATAATCTGCCGTATAAGAATGAAGTATTTGTCATTGACAAGAGACAGGATCAGTTCGATGTCTGGCAGAAGAAATCTCCGGTAGGCCATGACCTTTTGTTTCTTAATACTCATTTTAATAATCTGAATATGGAGAAACAAGTCAGCTGTGAACGAACCGATGTTGCCGGAAAAATAGACATATCGCTCAATGGCGCCAAAGTAGATACCGTGGAGTTTGTGTGGTGTCACAATTATCAGGGATTAAAAAAGTGAAAGAAAAACGGATTGCGACATATATAGCTTTTTTTTGTCTTATCATGACGGTTGTTTCTTATTTATTTTGGGATATTACTTTAACGAAGTACTGTCGTGAATTAAATCAAACAATAAAAAATATTGCAGAAGAGGTTACACGCTTTGGTGTTTCCACCTGGTATATAGTTGCCAGTGTGTTTTTGTATTTGTTTTTTCGCTATATTTACAAAAATTACCTCAACGCCATGCGGGCTCTTTTTGTTTTTCTTTCTCTGACCGTTTCCGGAATCTTCATCAATTTATTAAAATGGCTTGCCGGACGTCATCGTCCGGTTGATTTCTTTAATCATGGCTATTTTGGATTCAGTTTTTTCGGCACAGGTTACGAGTTGGCCTCTTTTCCTTCCGGCCACGCGCAAACGGCTTTTGCTCTTGCTACGTCTTTAACGATTCTATTCCCTCGCTGGGGGATACCGTTATTTGTTGCCGCGGGTGCGGTCGGCACAAGCAGGATAATATTAACCTCGCATTATTTAAGCGATGTGATCGCCGGAGCCGGTGTCGGTATACTGATGACAATGGCTTTGAAATATTATTTTGATCTGAAAAAAATAACAATAAAGATATAAAATAATTATGAAGAAAAAATATATATTATTCCTGGTACCGTTTGTTCTTTATATCTGTTTGCTTTCCGTTATGCCGCAAATGGAACCGGATGAGGCACGTTACAGTCTGATTGCCAGCGCCATGAATCACTCCGGAAATTATGTTACGCCGCATATAAAAGGCACTATTTATCTGGAAAAGCCTCCGTTGGTTTCCTGGGTGACCGCAATATTTTTTAAAATGTTCGGTGAAAATGATTTTTCCGCACGACTTTTTGCGGCCATGAGTGCCTGGGGATGTATTCTTCTGGTTTTTTTCATGGGAAAACATTTTCGTGATGAAAAGACAGGACTTTACGCGGCAATGCTTCTGACAATTTCTTCTTTTCCTTTTGTTTTGGGACGTATCAATATTCTGGATATGCCTCTTACTTTATTTACATGTTTATCTGTCTGGCTTGGTTATCTGGGCCTGCAAAATCAAAAAAAATATCTGATTTACTTGTTTTATTTGACCGGTGCCGCGGCCTTTTTAATAAAAGGAATTATCGGTGTTGTTTTCCCCTTCGGTATTTTAGTTATCTGGCTACTTTGGGCCGGTCGTTGGCGGCAGATATGGAACCTGTTTTCACCTATTGGAATCATAATATTTTTAATTATCGTTTGTCCCTGGCTGATTCTGGCGCAAAAAGAAAATCCCGATTTTCTTTGGTTCTTCTTTGTACGCGAGCACTTTCTGCGTTTTACAACAAAAATGCACGGCAAAACGGAGCCATTTTATTTTTATCTGCCGGTAATAGCCGGCGGGGTGTTGCCGTGGGTTTTTTATTTAATTAAAGCCTGGAAAAATAAATATATCAAAGAATCATTGTTCAACACTGATGAAAATAAACTACTGGTTGTCTGGTTTATATTGATTTTTATTTTTTATACACTGTCTTCCTCCAAACTGCTGACCTACATTGCGCCGGTATTCTTACCGATTGTACTCTTTGCCGGTTGTATCTTTAAAAAATATGAAGAAGAGATAGTTGTTGAACAAAGTAACCGGCAAAAAACAATCTATCGTCTGTCAATTATTCTTCAATCTCTGTTGTTTTTTATAGTTTTACTTTTGCCTCCGGTTCTGAATAAATATTCCGACGCGGGAAAAGGACTGGTGGTTATGGTTTCCGATAAATGGTGGTTGTACATTATCGTGCCTGCTATTACTTTGTTTCTTTTGACTTTTCTGCCGGATATAATTTATAAAAAAATCAAGAAAGGATGGTTTGCGAGCATTTATCTCCTTTGTGCGATATTGCTGGGGAGTATTCTTTTCCCGTTAAATGATTTCCTGGCACCTTACCGCAGTGCAAAAGTTGCTTCAGAGCCGATTGCCCGGTATGTACCGCCGGAACAGGATTTATATCAATACAAAGTGAATTTCTATGGCATCGATTTTTATAATAAAATAAGGACTCCGATTGTAGAAGATTTCGGTGAGCTGGCGGAGGGAATAGCAAAACTGTCCAAAGAAGAAAAGAATAGATACTTCCTTTACGGAAACGATTTTTTCAGGTTGTGCGAAGAAAAAAAATATATATATTGCATTACTCAGCACAACGAGAAATTAAGGCAAATTATGCATAGATTTCCTGCGACGGTAGTGTTGTGGGACAATAAAGCGTTTTATCTGCTCCATATAAAAATTTAAAAAGGATTAAAGTTGAAAATAAGAAAAAAATTTCTGCCATTCAGCCGCCCATCGATTGGAAAAAGCGAAGTTAGAAGGGTAACAAATTGTTTGAAATCAGGCTGGATTACAACAGGCGCGCTGTGCAAGGAATTCGAAGACAATTTAATTAAGTTAACCGGTGCTCAGAATGCGTTATCGGTTAACTCCGCTACTGCCGGAATGCATATCATGCTTTCCGCACTGAACATCGGTGATGGTGATGAAGTAATCACACCATCCATGACGTTTGCCTCGACGGTGAACATGATTGCTTTACGCGGAGCAAAACCTGTTTTCGTTGATGTTGATTACGGAACTCTTAATATTAATACTGATTTAATAGAAGAAAAAATTACAAAAAAGACCAAAGCGATTATTCCCGTGCATTTTGCCGGTGCTCCGGCGGATATGGACAAGATTAATAGCCTGGCGAAGAAATACAAACTGACTGTTATCGAAGATGCTGCTCATGCCGTAGGAACATATTACAAGGGCATTCACTCCGGCGGCTTCGGACATCCGGCTATATTCTCCTTTCATCCGATTAAAAATATCACAACCGGTGAAGGTGGAATGATAACTTTAAACAATGCCGGGTTAGAAAAGAAATTGCGTTTGCTGAGATTTCACGGAATAGAAAGAGACGCTTGGAAAAGATACGGCAAAGGTGGCAATCCGGCGTACGATATCGCCGAGCCGGGATACAAATATAATATGCCGGATGTTCTGGCGGCACTGGGATTGGCACAAATGGAGCGCTGGCAGGAATTCAATCATAAACGATCCGAACTGGCCGGGATTTATCTGGAAAAACTGGAGGGCATTTCCGGTATTGATTTACCACAGATTCCGCAATATGATCATATTCATGCCTGGCATCTTTTTGTTATTAAAGTATCTGCTTTGGATCGTGACGAATTTATGAACAGATTGTCAGATTACAATATCGGATACGGGTTGCATTTTCCTCCGACTCATACCTTAAATTATGTAAAGAAAATGTGTATGGATGATGTCGGTCTGCTTCCGGAAACGCAACGCGCGGCACAAAAAATAATTTCATTGCCTTTGTTTCCGGATATGAGGGAGAAAGATGCGCAGTATGTTTGTAAAGCTATAAAGGAGATTATTAAAAATGGGTAAAGTGCAGGTGGCTGTGGTCATTCCCGTTTATAATGAAGAAGCGAATTTGACTGCTTTAATGAAGCGCCTTATGCCCGTAATGCAGGGCATGGGTAAAAGCTTCGAAATAATTCTTATTGATGATGGAAGCAGTGATAATTCTCTGGAAATTCTAAAAAGTTTTACAAAAGATGTTCATGTGAAAGTTGTCGAGCTTACCCGTAATTACGGACAGCATGCGGCAATCCTTGCCGGGTTCTCCATTGTTAATGCGGATATTATTATTACGATGGATGCCGATTTGCAGAATCCTCCCGAAGAAATACCGAAACTGGTCAGGGTTATGGAAGAGGGCGATTATGATGTTGTCGGTTCGATTAGAAAGGGACGTAAAGATTCTTTTCTGAGAATACTACCTTCAAAATTAATCAACATCGTGGCCCGTAAGATTACGGGAGTCAGCATGCGTGACTGGGGTTGCATGCTGCGCGCCTATCGTTACAAAGTGGTGGAGAGGATGATTCAATGCCACGAACACGCCACATTTATTCCGGCGCTGGCGACGGTTTTTGCCAAACGTATTACGGAAGTCGAAGTGGAACATGAAGAAAGATACGGCGGCAAATCCAGTTATCCGTTGACTAAACTAATCAATCTTCAGTTCGACCTTGTAGCATCTTTTTCGGATTTTCCGATGAAGCTGATAATGTATGGTGGAATTATGATGTCTTTTCTGGGTGTGTGTTTCGGTATTTTTCTGGCAATTGCCAGGCTGGTTTACGGCGCGCAGTGGGCAGCCGAAGGAATATTTACACTTTTTGCCGTTTTATTCGTATTCGTCGGTCTTCAGTTTTTTGCATTGGGAGTTATCGGTGAATATATCGGCCGTATTTATCTGGAGGCCCGTGAACGTCCGGAATACGTCATTGAAAAAGTTCACACTGAATCATCATAGATTGTTATCAAGTCATTAGGGAGAAATTATAAAATTGAAAACGGTTGTGTTTGCTTATCACAACATGGGCCTTACCGGTCTGGAAGCATTGATACGCCATGGTTATGACATCGCGGCGGTTTTTACTCATGAGGATGAGCCCGGTGAAAATTGCTGGTTTGGTTCGGTAAAAAAGTGGGCGCAGGAAAAAGGCATTAAAGTATATACAACCGAAGAAATAAATTCTCCTCAATGGGTTGAAAAATTAACGGCAATAAAACCGGATGCGATATTTTCTTTTTATTACCGGAAAATGATTGGCCGCGATATTCTCGATTTGTCCCGTGTGGGAGCTTTTAATTTACACGGCTCACTTTTACCTGCTTACAGGGGAAGATGCCCGGTCAACTGGGTGTTAATCAATGGAGAAAAACAAACAGGTGTTACGCTTCATTACATGATTGAAAAACCCGATGCAGGAGATATTGTCGGCCAAAAAGCTGTAAAAATAGAAAGCTCCGACACAGCGAAAACTTTATATGATAAGCTTTGCATTGCGGCAGAAAAACTTTTGGATGAGGTTCTGCCATTAATAAAGAAAGAACAAATTCCACAACAAAAACAGAATTTACGCCAGGGAAGCTATTACGGCGGGAGACGTCCGGAAGACGGACGCATTGACTGGAAGAAGTCTGCCAATGAAATTTATAACTTGATCCGGGGAGTAACTGATCCTTATCCGGGTGCGTTCGCTTTTCTGGATAACGGCGATAAGATTATTATCTGGTGGGGCGAGACGACGAATACAAAAGAAACTGCCTCTGGAAAATTAAACATAACAGAAAAAGAAGTCCTTGTGCAAACAGGGGAAAATGCTATAAAGCTTATTGAAGTTGAAATTAACGGGAAACGCCTGAAAGGCAAACAAATCAACAATTATTTTAAAGACGGGAAGGTATTAGAGCTAAGATGAAAATATTAATTCTTGGTGTGAACGGATTCATTGGACATCATCTGGTCAATAGAATTCTGGCTAAAAAGAAGGACTGGATAGTATACGGAATGGATTTGGGGACAGACCGGCTGGG
>AWGX01000938.1 GCA_000495415.1 Smithella sp. ME-1
AGATAAAAAAAACTGAAAAAACAACAAAAAAGATTTTATCTTTTTGAAAAGATTTATTCATGAACGCAAAAGGAACCATAATAATCAATAATGGATTCAAGACACCGTCAAAATATTGGTCGGAATAATCCTGTCCCTGGAAAAAAAAGCGCAGAGGAATTATCAATGTCTGCCAGAAACTTTCACCGTATATAATTGCCCTGTACTTGAACATGCCCATGTAAGTATTACCGGAAACTATGTTATAAGTGGTTTCTTCATTGGTAATATTGGCTGTGCTTACGTTAAAGAATCCATTAAATAGAGGGAATAGCGGGTTACCGGTTAGAATCAGATTTTTTATAAGCCAGGGAGAAAATATTAGTAAAGAAATTAGAAAAAAAATAGCGCCATATCTGACTGCCGGCCACTGCGTTTTTTTATCGCGTGAATAGAAAAAAATAATTGCCGATAACAGTAAAAACCAGGCAATCAGTGCGTTATATTTTGTTCCCAAGGCTATACCCATGGTGATGGACGAAATAAGAAGCCATTTGTTTTCACTGTATCCATTATTACGCCAACGACTATAAGCGAAAATGCCGGCGGATGTAAAAAAAATCAGACCGAGGTCAACATAAGCAACAGTTGACATACGCATAACCATAGGTGTGCTTAAAAAAACAAGAATACCAAGTAATCCCCACGTGCGACCAAATTTATTGTTAAGATAACAAAAAATAAGCCATGACGTTCCGATACCAAAACCCATATGGATAAAATTAGGAATGATATCATTATGGAAATAAAGCGGTATTAGATAAAGTAGGTCAACATTCATGGGATAGTATGAAAATACGGACCATTTTATTTCATATAATCCGCCATGTAATAACCATAGTTTGGGAATAGCCAGGTGATGAATCAGGGCATCGGTGGCTATAGGCGGCAGCAAGCTTAGTATGATTAACGTAACAAAAATTGAAAAAATTGCCATACCCAGAAGGATCTGGATAAGAATATTTAACCTGTTGGTATTATTGATTACCATCTCCGGTGAGTAGCTTCCTTAAAGACCTAATTTTAAAAGTGAAAATACTTGATAATGATAAAATAATTAATAGTAATTTCCTTTTAATATTGGAAATATATAAAGAAGCATTTTACATGTCAATGAAATATAAAAATTCCCTGTTGATTGTTTAAAATTATAGTGACAAATTCGCGCCCATATTTTATTTTTCTTGACTTTTAAGGTTTATTGTTTTAATCATCTTTTGACTGCTGGTCAGATATTGACCGTGGTTTTAAATTTGCGTTCATTTTAATTAGAAAGAGGGTGGCCTTGGGACTTCAGGAACGTAGAGGAAAAGAAAAAGATAATCGCAAGAAACTAATTCTCAAATCAGCACGTACACTATTCTTTAAAAAAGGTTTCAATAATGTTACCGTTGACGAAATAGCCAAAGCTTCCGAGTTGGGCAAAGGGTCAATTTATCTTTATTTTAATAGTAAAGAAGAAATTTACGCGCAAATCCTGCTTAATGACATTGATAATTTTAATCAACATGTCTCTGTTTTATTCGACGAAAAGAAGTCGGTGGATGATTTACTTTTTGAATTTTCCTGTATCTACGTTGATTTTTTTCTTAATGAACCGGAATTATTCAGAATACTCATGACTTACATGTTGCAACCGACTAAGATAAATTTAACAGAAGAGCTCAATTCACAGATACTAAATGCTAATGCCAGGGTAATAGATGTCATTGGTAAAATATTTCAGGAGGCGGCATCTAAAGAATTTTCCGCGGAGATTAGTTTAAAACAAAATCGGAATGCGATCTGGGGGTTGCTCAATGGAATTATCTCTCTGTACATTTTTTTAGGAGCTCAGGAAAAACGAAGAGAAAGAATTCATTCCACAATTAAATTAGCATTGGAGATATTTATCAAAGGCTTGAAACAAGCGTGATGAATATTTAAGATAATCCAAAAGATTGAAGTAAGAAAAGGTAAAGGAGGAAAGTCATGTCATTGGAGATCAAGAAAGCAGCCGTTTTAGGCGCGGGAGTTATGGGTGCGGGTATCGCAGCCCATTTAACGAATGCCGGCATTGAGTGTTATTTGCTGGATATCATTCCTTTTGAACTTACCGAGGACGATAAGAAGAAAGGATTAACAGAAAAAAGTCCGGCGTGGCGCAACCGATTTGCTGCAAACGGATTAGCTGGAGTCACCAAGTCGAAGCCGGCCAGTTTCTATTCCAAGGCAAACGCGTCAATGATTACGATAGGTAACTTTGAAGACGATTTGAAGTTATTGGCAGACTGTGACTGGGTTTGCGAAGTTGTCGTAGAAAACCTGAAAATCAAACAGGAACTTTTTGCCAAGGTGGAGAAGATTGTAAAGCCTACCTGTATCGTTTCCACGAACACTTCCGGCCTTCCTATCAAAGACATTTCCGCTAAATTCAGTGCTAACTTGAAGAAACATTTTCTGGGAACCCATTTCTTCAATCCTCCCCGATATATGAAGTTAATGGAAATTATCCCCGGTGCGGATACGGATAAGGCAGTTGTCGATTATATGGCAAAATTCAGCGAGGAGGTCCTTGGTAAGGGCGTCGTTATATGCAAGGATGTTCCCAATTTCGTAGGAAACCGTGTCGGTGTCTATGATCTATGTAATGCCGGCAGGATTATGATCGAAAAAGGTATGAGTATTGAAGAGGTTGATGCCATTGTCGGCAAGGCTGTCGGCCGTCCCGGAACCGCGATCTTCGGAACAATAGATCTGGTTGGTCTCGATATCGGTACTCATGTTGCCCAGAACCTCTATGATGCTGTTCCCGACGATGAATGCCGTGATACCTTTGCTCCCACGGAATTTGCGAAAAAAATGATAGCCAACAAATGGCTGGGCAACAAAACGAAGGGTGGTTATTATAAGAAAGTAAAGGATGAAAACGGCAAGAACGTAAAATATGCCATTAACTGGAAGACCATGGAATATGCCGTAGCCCAGAAGCCGAAATTCGCGTCTATTTCCGAAGCAAAGAAGTGGGCCGATTCCGGTGTTGCGGTTAGTATGAAAATAGCTTTTAACGGTGATGATGCGGCGGGCGATTATCTGCGCGAATATCTGTGCAACAACTTCATCTACGCGACCAATCGCATTCCCGAAATATGCGATACAATCGTTGAAATAGATAATGCCATGAAGTGGGGCTACAATCAGCAACTTGGTCCTTTTGAATCATGGGATGCAATCGGTGTTCAAGAAGTCGTTGAAGTGATGAAAAAGCTCGGCAAGAAAGTTCCTGCCAAGATCGAAGAAATGCTGAAGAAGAAATGCACGTCTTTCTACAAGGTGGATAGTAAAGGCGTCAAGTCCTACTATGATTTCAAGAAGAAGGGCTATGTGAAGATGGAAGCAAATCCCAAGATCATCATTCTGCCCGAACTCAAGGAAAGAAAGAAAGTAGTAAAAGAAAATCCTGCCGCTACTCTGGTTGATATTGGTGACGGTGTTGCCTGTCTGGAATTCCATACCAAGATGAACTCTGTGAATGGCGATATGATCCAAATGATTTCGGACAGCTGTGATATCGTGAACAAAGACTTTCTGGGAATGGTTGTGGCCAACCATGATCAACGTATGTTTTCTGCCGGTGCTGATATTTTCGCTGTTATCTGTGCCATTAGTGAAAAACAGTGGGACAACCTGGAGAAAATGGTTGCCGGATTG
Source organism: Smithella sp. ME-1 (assembly GCA_000495415.1). The sequence goes on from AWGX01000938.1 coordinate 3,730, forward strand.
CAGAACGCCAACATGAAGATGAAATATCTGCCCAAGCCTGTTGTCACGGCTCCGGCAGGCATGGCACTGGGTGGCGGCTGTGAGATAGCAATGCACGGTGATTATTGTCTGGCCAATGGTGAAACCTATATTGGTCTTGTTGAAGTCGGTGTTGGTGTTATTCCAGCCGGCGGCGGATGTAAAGAAATGGCCGTACGTATGACGGAAGGAATTCCTGCCGGTGTTGTGGAATCCGGATTGAATATGCAGTATCACTACGGCAAAATTTTTGAAAATATCGCCACGGCTAAAGTTGCTACCAGTGCTCAGGAAGCTCAGGAATTTGGTTTTATCCGTAAGGGCAGCATCATTAACATGAGCAGAGACATGCAGATTTATGAAGCCAAACAGATTGTTCTGGGTATGTCCAAGTTTTATAAACCACCGAAGCCAGCTCTAATTCCGGTGATGGGAGAAAATCTGCGCGGTGTAGCTGGTGCAATAATCATGAACATGAAGGCTGGTAAGTATGCTTCTGAATATGATGCTCACATAGCCATGAAGATTGCTCATGTATTGGGTGGAGGAGTTTGCCATGAAGGAACATTCGTAACGGAGCAGGAGATTCTGGATCTGGAAAGAGAAGCTTTCATGAGCCTTTGCGGTGAACAGAAAACGCAGGATAGAATATCGGCAATGTTGTCAACCGGTAAGCCCTTGCGCAATTAAAAAAGATAACATGTCCGGCGGTACATTAAATAAAACCATCAGCCGCCGGCTTTAAACATAACAAAATCCTGTAAGGAGGAAGTATATTATGAGTGAAGCTGTCATTGTCGCATCCGTAAGGAGTGCCGGTGGAAGATATAAAAGAGGTGGTCTGTCTGAAACCAGAGCAGACGTCTTTGGTATACAAGTAATTAAAGGTTTGCTGGAAAAAGTTCCCCAGCTTGATTCTAAAGATATTGATGATTTGATAGTCGGTTGTGCTTTCCCCGAAGCGGAAGCCGGAATGAATTTTGGTAAAGTATTGGCTGTCGGTGCCGGTTTGCCAGAGCCGGTATCCGGTATGACCCTTAACCGTTTCTGCTCATCAGGTGTTCAGTCAATTGCCGATGCAACAGCAAAGATTCGTGCCGGCTGGTCCGATGTTATCATCGCCGGTGGTTGCGAGTCTATGACTCATATCCCTATGGGCGGTGGTATCTTCCGTCCCAATCCTGACTGGGATTACACCACCATGCCCAATGTTTACATTAATATGGGTAACACCGCGGAAAACGTTGCCGCCAATCACGGCGTTTCCCGTGAGGATATGGATAAATTCGGTATGGAAAGCAACCGCCGGGCTTACGAAGCCATCAACGCCGGTAAATTCAAAGAAGAAATCATTCCCATTACGGCTTATAAATACAAGAAGGATAAAAATGGAAAGCGCATTTGCACCGAATTTGTATTTGATACCGATGACGGCGTGAGATGGCCGGTCAGTCTGGTAGATATGGGAAAACTGAAATCACCTTTTAAACAGGGTGGAAACGTTACCGCTGCCAATTCTTCGCAGATGACTGATGGCGCTGCCTTCACGCTTGTTATGTCAGCAGAAAAAGCCAAGGCCATCGGAGTGAAACCCATAGCCAAACTGACTCACTATGCAGTGGCTGGGTGCAAACCCGAGGAAATGGGCGTTGGTCCAAGATATGCTATTCCGAAGGTTTTGAAACTCGCCGGTTTGGCCACAAAAGATATTGATTTGTTCGAAATCAATGAGGCATTTGCTTCCCAGGCACTTTACTGCATAAGAGAACTTGGCATCGAAGACCGTCTGAATGCCGGTGACATTAATCCCAACGGTGGCGCTATCGCTCTGGGTCATCCGCTGGGATGCACGGGCGCCAAGCTGACTGCTCAGTTACTCCATGAAATGAAACGTCGTGGCAGTAAACGCGGTATAGTTTCCATGTGTATCGGTGGTGGAATGGGAGCTGCCGCTATATTTGAAATGCTTTAATAAACAAATTGTCCCTTCTAGCTTCACGCTGTAACTCTATACAATTCCTCCGCTATCCTCATCATAGAGGATGGCGGAGGGGTTGGCCTCAACAGTTTTTAATAAAAAATAAAATCACGATCTTTGACGATCGCACACCTGAACATTATCTGGATTTGCCTAAGACTGACTCTTAGGTGTTTTCTACTTGACGTAAAAAAACTTTTTTTCTTGAAATAGGAAATGCTTTAAGTTATAGCAAGCTTCACTTGGGCGGTTAACTCAGCGGGAGAGTGCTACCTTCACACGGTAGAAGTCACTGGTTCAAATCCAGTACCGCCTACCATTTATTTCGAGGGGTTCTGGTTTACGCTGTAACCTCTTTAAGGTTTGTAGTACGAAACAAAATACAGTGAACATAAAGAAAAAGGGTATTTCGTGAAATACCGCATGTTCATTATCCGTACACTTCTTCATTGTCTTGATAAATATTCCTTTGACAAAAAGATCGTTATTCATATACTTCCAATATAATAATTACCTTAATTAAGGAGTTCATAATGAATGTAAAAGATTTGTTTGACTTAAAAGGCAAGGTTGCCATCGTTACGGGCGGCGGCAGAGGTATCGGCAAGTTTATGGCTACGGGATTAGCTGAAGCGGGATCAAATGTGGTGATTGCCTCGCGCAAGCTGGAGAACTGCGAGAAAGAAGTAAAAGAATTGGAGAATTTGGGAGTTAAATCCCTTGCTGTCAAATGTGATATGTCTAAGAAAGAAGATATTGAAAGTCTGATTAAAACGACAATGGACAAGCTTGGTACCATTGATATACTGGTCAATAATGCCGGACTAACCTGGGGTGCTCCGACACTGGATTATCCGCTGGACAAATGGGAGAAAATTTTCGACGTAAATGTCAAAGGTGTTTGGATTATATCCCAGATGGTGGCCCGTATCATGAAAGAAAAGGGCGGAGGCAAGATGATTAATATTTCATCCATCTACGGATCACGAGGATCCAATGAAGAAGAACATCCGGCCGTTGCCTATAATCCTTCCAAATTTGCCGTGGAAGGTTTGACTAAAACGCTGGCCCTCAAATTGGCCCGTTATAAAATTTGCGTCAATTGCGTAGCTCCGGGATTCTTCAAAACCGATATGATGTCTTATATATTCAAACCGGAGAATAAACAGATTCTTGATCTTACTGTGGCTGCCATTCCACTAAAGATGTATGGCGACGAAGATGAAATTAAAGGACTGACTGTATTTTTAGCATCCAGGGCATCAGATTACATTACGGGTGGTATTTTCCCGGTCGACGGCGGGTTGTCCGCGCAGTAAAAACTAAAAAAGTTAGCATCAATGTGTTGGTATAGTGTCTAATAAACATCTATAATATCATTTCGGATTCCCGCAACTTGCCCGAAACATTTCGGGTGTGCGGGAATACGCCGCGAGAAATCTTAATGATAATCAGAATATAAAAGATATCTCACGCTGGTCGATATGACAATGTTTCATTGAGACA
>AWGX01000939.1 GCA_000495415.1 Smithella sp. ME-1
TATTTAATTGCCGGAGCAATAATACACTTTCAATATAAGGAGGATAAAGGTATGGAAATCGACCGGGAAACTTTATCGAAACACGATGGAAAGGAAGACCGCAATGCGTATGTTGCCGTGGAAGGCAAAGTCTATGACGTTACGGGCAACCGTTTATGGAAAAATGGCGTACATATGAACAGGCATCAGGCCGGAAACGATTTAACAGAAGCCATCACCGCCTCACCTCACGGAAAGGACGTGCTGTCTAAGATTCAAGAGAAAGGTACACTGGCAAAAGAAAAAGCAATAAAGCCTCCATTTATTCCCGAATGGCTTAATCGGTTTATGGAAACATATCCCTTTTTCAGGCGACATCCGCACCCAATGGTCGTTCATTTTCCGATGGCTTTTTTCATTACAGCTCCCTTGTTTCTCGCCTGGTACTACCTGATTAGTCCGGCACAGGGACTTATCGATGCCATTTTCTATCTCTACCTTCTGGGAACCCTCTCTCTTCCGGTAGCCATCGCAACAGGACTTTTGGCCTGGCTTGTTAATTATTCCGGCAAGGCCAATCCACTTATAATACGAAAAACCATTTTGTCGTTTGTGCTATTAATTTCTGATTTGATCGTTCTGATAGCGATTATAATCAAGCCATTAATACTGCAAAACCCTTCAGGACCGGAATGGATTATTCCTGCTTTTATTTTTCTGGGTTTGCCACTGGCATCCATCATCGGTGAGCATGGCGGCAAGCTGGTTTTTCCTGTGCTGAAAAACAAGTAATTTAGAAAAAAAGTGAATCGTGAAATAATATTGTATACCGGTTTGCCCAGACATGCACCGGCGTTCCCTACCGGAACGACAGATTGATTACGCCAGATGTTCAAAATATGAATCTGTTACATTGTCCAAAAGTTGTAGCGCTGTTGCTTTGATAACAACGATTTGGGCGTCAGGATTATTGAAAAAATCATTCAAATCGGGATGTCTTTTCAGCAGAGCTTTTCGAATTTCTGCTATTTTTTTATCATTATTGATTGTCTGAACAATTCCCGTTACTGTCAGCGCCCTGGTCTTACCCTTCGGGTCTGCGTCTCTTGTATCAATGAGAAGGCTGACGCTTGGATTAGCTGTCAGATTGCGGTACTTCTTGGTATCTTTGAGGGTCGCCACGTAGATTTCACAGCAGTCATAGTCTGTTGCGTACGACATTAAAGAACAGTGCGGAGCACCATCCGCAACTGTGGCCATTACACATACTTTATTTTCCGAAATCATTTTTTGAATATCGCTGCGCATATGAACTCCTAGTAACTTAATCGAGGTATCTTTATTAATTTTTTAGCCTGTCCTGTCTGGCTTTTACTTTCGTCATTCTGGTTGGTTTGCTGAGTTTCATCCGCGGTTTGCTGCTGCTGTTGTTGGCTTGTATCTGCCTCTTCTCCCGCTGAATATTTGCATTTTGCATTTTGCGGAGGATTATCCGTGAAGAAAATTTTCCCATCATTGCCGACGCAGTTATAAATTTCTGCTGAATTAGCTACGGTCATCATGGTGAAAAACACGCACAACGTAAATATGATTTGTTTCATTGTGTTTCCTCTTTTACAGGTATGTTTGAATTATTAAGAATAATATTTAATGTTATTATTTTATATCACGATTCCCATTTGAAATCTATAATGGAAATAAAAGTTAGCTATTGGGAATAGCGTCTTATTTTTCGTCTTATAAAAAGTAATTTTTAGTATATATATCAGTAGCAATGGATTAGCATACTCAACCATCCTATAAAAGAGAGAGAGAAAACAACAAAGAATCATTGCTCCCTTTTCCTTTGTTAAATGACGCTTATTCGCACTATGAATAAAAAAAGCACTCCGGCATGATTTCTCACACACGAAGTGCTCATTGTTTTTAGTTGTCGACGAAAACTATATAGCTCTGACGTTCGTTGCTTCCTGGCCTTTTTTGCCCTGAGTAATATCAAAACTTACGCGCTGGCCTTCATTTAACGTCTTGAAACCGTCGCCCTGAATCGAACTGAAATGTACAAATACATCGCCGCCCTCTTCATTCTCGATGAAGCCGAAACCCTTGTTTTCGTTGAACCACTTTACTTTACCTTCT
>AWGX01000940.1 GCA_000495415.1 Smithella sp. ME-1
CGAACGTATGTGAGGAATCTTAAAGATTTGAATTTGTTAAAAAAAAGATTTCTCGCTCCGCATCGAAATGACATAAATATGAATTGCGATGCAGTCTCATTCGCAGGGCGGGTATCCGTGGAATATACGCTGTGCATAACGGAGGAACTGCAACCAGTTCTTCTATGAGTAATATATTTTATAAGTCGTCTGATCATAGGTTACATTCCCGGTGTCTTGTAAAGAACAAGAGTGTATTTCCCACGCTTGACAAATAATTTATTGGTTACCGTAACTTCAATTTTTTTGAATTGCTGCAATTGCGTATCGACAACTTCCAGATGCCAGATATATTGGGGATAATCGGGGCCGAAATCTCCGTCGTCGCGCCGATTGGCTAAATTGGAATCAGTTTCCGCCTCAACCATTTTGCTCTGTGCCAGAAGCGCCGCTGTGGTCATAAACCGTGAATCGGTGGACATGGAAATGCTCTGTGACTGTAATTGAAAAATAGCAACGAGGGCAACAGCTAAAATGGCCATGGCGATCATAACTTCCAGGAGCGTAAAACCGTATGATTTTTTCATGGTCATGACGCCATCCTTTATTTACATGAAACGAGATGTTCCCGCATCGTTTATGGAAACATCCACATATTTATCGTAAACGTCCGTTACACCAAGGAAGGGATTTATTACTATTGTCATGTTATCTTCTTCGTAAGACAGATGAATTACGGCCGGAGAACAGATATTACTTTTTCTGAAAACGATTCGCGCTTCACCATCGAATTTCTTTTTGTTACTTTCGTCAACTATATCGGCAACGACTACATCAGCGGGCAAATGCTTCGGGTTCTTTTTTATTTCATCCTGTTTTTCCGGGGTCATGTCGGAAGTAACAACCCAGTAGGCGGAATTCGGTAAATCTATGCAGAGAATGTAGTCAATCTGATCGCGTACAGCGTCTCCGCGCAGCTTTCTTTCCATTCCGACGAACTGACGCGAAGCTTTTTTTAAGCTGTCTCCGGTTAATGCGTCCCTTGTGGAAGGAACAGCCAAAACTACAATCACTCCTACAAGTACGATAACAACCAGCAATTCTAAAAGTGTAAACCCCGTTTGACCCCGGCTTAAAGGTCGGAGCTTTCTTGGTTGCTTTAATTTAATTTTCCATTCATCCCCGCTTTGAAAAGCGGGGCGTTCTCGGTCTAACGGGGTAAAACCGGAGGATACAACGAACCAACCTGATGTCCTGACTATCGGATAATGACGTGAAGGTACATCAGGGCGTCCCCATTGATTTGCTTTATAGCGTTTCATGAGGCTTACTTATTCCACTTCCCAATTATTGATATCTTTATTAACACCTTCTCCACCCGGTTCTGCATCTGCGCCAAGACAGGTTAAATCAACATCGCCGTGACTGCCGGGACTGACATAAATAAAATCATTTCCCCAGGGGTCTTTGGGCACTTTGCCTTTTTCGAGATAGCCGCCCTGACGCCAGTTTTTGGGAACGTTACCAATGGTAGGCGCTTCCACCAGGGCGTTTAGCCCCTGTTCGGTTGTGGGATAACTGCCATTGTCGAGTTTATAAAGTTTCAGCGCTGATTCCAGGGCCTCCATTTGAATTTTAGCTTTGGCCTGTCGCGCCTCGTCGGGACGTCCCATGATGCGTGGAATGATAAGACCGGCAAGGACTCCCAGAATTATAATAACCACCATCAATTCTATTAAGGTAAAACCCGCCTGCCTGTTTTTCTTTTGCTCAAGTTTTTTCATAATTAACCCCTGTTTTTTGTTATTTTCTGTCCTCCGCTGGCGGAGGTGTC
>AWGX01000941.1 GCA_000495415.1 Smithella sp. ME-1
GGGGGGGGTATGAAAAAAGTAGGGAAGATTATTCAGAACGTCATTATTTATTCTCTTATTGTACTGATGACCGCCGTACTTGTTTTGGCAACCGTCGAGCTGGGATATCTTATTATCAGGTATGTGATTGAATCTGATTCTGCCTTTGTAAACCTCAATCAGCTTATGGAGCTCTTCGGAGTCTTCATGCTGGTTCTTATCGGAATCGAACTGTTGGACACCATCAAGGTTTATCTGAAGGAAAATGTAATGCACGTGGAGGTGGTTGTACTGGTTGCCATTATCGCTGTTGCAAGAAAGGTTGTGGTGCTCAAGATAGAAGAAATTGACGGGCTGAAGATCATTGGAGTAGCTTTTATCATTGTTGCTCTGGCTGTTGCATATTACTTCATAAAGAAATCCGGTCTGATGGTCTGTTCATTTGACGAAAATGAAAAAGAGAAGATAGTGGAAAAAGAAAAATGAAGGGAAAAGATGTTCAAATGCAATGACGATGCATTGAGTATTTGGTGTTCCATAATAATTTGATTGTCGGCGGATCAACTGCCCAAAGGATACTTGGAGGACTTATGAATCTCAAACCTTTATTGGAGCCGAAAACAATGGCCGTCATCGGCGTGTCGGCGACCAACGAACGCCATCCGGCAAATGTAATTTATGATAAAAACAATCACCGCTATCCCGTGGAAGTTTTCGCTGTAAACCCGAAAGGCGGACGGCTTCATGATGCAAAACTTTATAAGCGAATCAGCGATCTTCCCAGGATAATTGATCTGGCTGTTATTGCCGCAAGGGCTGAATATGTTCCCGATGTTGTTTCAAAGTGCATAAAAGCAGGAGTTAAATCAGCGGCCGTTATATCAGGCGGCTTTACCGAAGGCGGACGCAGGGATTTACAGAATAGGATTGTAGACATGGCGCGCGAAGCCAACTTTCCGTTTATCGGTCCAAACTGTCTGGGTATTTTTTCTCCATTTCATGTGGACACATTTTTTCTGCCGATTGAACGAATGATTAAGCCGGATCCGGGATCCGTGGCCTTGGTTAGTCAGAGTGGAGGCATTCTGGTCGATCAGATGATAAAATTCAGTCAGCAGGGTGTAGGAATGTCCAAAGCCATCAGTATAGGTAATAAAGCTTTCGTAAGGGAGATAGACATGCTGCGCTACCTGATCACTGATCCGACAACGAAAGTTATCGCATTTTATGTGGAAGGATTTGCCGAAGGAGAAGGAAGGGCTTTTGCTTTGGCTGCGGAGCGTTCGCCCAAACCGGTTATCATCATGAAGTCCGGCAAAAGCGAAGCAGGGCATCGTGCAGTATCAAGCCACACGGCGTCGATGGCCGGGGATTATGCCAGTTTTAAGGCTGCCATTGCGCAGCACAACATTCTGGAAGCGGCCAATGAACACGAATTGGTTTCTTTTTGCGAAGTGCTAAGCGTCTATCAGTATTCTATTGACGGCAGAATAGGAATCATCACGGCCAGCGGCGGTCATGGCGCCATGGCCGTTGACACTTGTGTCACGGAAAAAATGTCCGTGCCTGAATTATCACAGGAAACGAAAGAAAAACTGAAAGACGCCGTTTCCGATAATGTCCGGGCCATCGCGTCTCTCAGTAATCCGGTCGATTTGACGGGCAGCGCTACAGATGACGATTTTGTAGCATGCGCCAGAATCATGGCCGCTTCCGATGAGATTGACTGTATTGTGCTCCTCTTGCTGCCATATATTCCGGGTATCACGCTGGATATCGGCGTTAAGCTGAGTCAGGTTTGCAAACAATATAAAAAACCCTTTATCGCCTATGCGCCGCATGTCGAAAAATACAATATGATGATTGACGGTTTCGAACTAAACGGCATTCCGGCTTCTTCTTCCATCGAAGGAGCAGTATTGATGGCCAAAGCCCTGGTGAGGAAATGAACATGTTGAATAAAGAAATCAAAAACATTCTGGAAAAGTCTAAGCAGTGGGGATGGGTGCTTGAGCCGGACGCGAAAAGAATTTTTTCCCTGTCAGGGTTTAAGACACCCAAGTACGCAGTGGTGAAAAAACCAGCGGAAGCGGTAGCGGCTGCCCGTAAAATCGGCTACCCGGTTGTGGCTAAGATCGTGTCTCCTGAAATCATACATAAATCCGATGTCCAAGGTGTTGTCGTTGGCATAAAAGATGATGAACGGCTCGTGGCGG
>AWGX01000942.1 GCA_000495415.1 Smithella sp. ME-1
TCCGTCACTGCGTGACACCTCCGCAAGCGGAGGATAATTAATGAAATGTTATTATTTCCGCAGACTTTGTTTTACTTTTACAGCAATCTCTCTTACTTTATGCATGACTTCTTCTTCGTCGATAGTCAGTAGTTTGCGGTTTTCCATCACAACTTTACCGTTAATTATAACAGTATCGACATCAGCGCCGCTCATCGCGTAAACAAGATGCGAATATTCGCTGTAAATCGGCGTCAAGTGCGGTTTATTCAGACCGATAACTATAATATCGGCTTTCTTTCCCGCTTCCAGAGAGCCGGTTATCTTATCCATGCCGAGAGCTTTCGCGCCTTCAATGGTGGCCATGCGCACGACTGTTTGGGCGTCCATCACTGTAGGATCAAGCCGGGCAACTTTGTGGAGCTTAGCGGCTGTGGACATTTCTTTTATCATATCCAAATTGTTGTTGCTGGCGCAGCCGTCGGTTCCCAGACCGACGGTAATTCCGGCCTTAAGCATTTCCGGTACCGGAGCCACACCACTGGCCAGCTTCATGTTGCTTGCGGGATTGTGGACGACTTTACAACCGTGATCGGCAAACAATTTAATATCTTCATCCGTAAAACAGACGCAATGAAACGCGATTAACTGCTCGTCGAGATAACCGATGTCTTTCAGGAAAGAGACTGCGCTTTTTCCGAACTTTTCTTCAAGCTGTTTTTTTTCGGCGGCGTTTTCCAGCAAATGCAGTCCTATCGGCAGG
>AWGX01000943.1 GCA_000495415.1 Smithella sp. ME-1
GCGGCGAAACCGGTTTCTTCCCGCAAACCCAAATACTCTGAAGTTGCGGTGCTGATTTATACCTCAGGCACTACAGGCGAACCGAAGGGCGTCTTGCTCTCTCACGGTAATCTGGCAGAAAACGTCAAAGCCGGCCTGGCCTGGTTCCCCAACCTGACTGAAAAGAGCCGGTGTATCTCTATGCTGCCCTGGGCTCATTCTTTTGGAATCACGGCCGATTTGCATGCCTTTATTCTTCAGGGCGCGTCCATCGGGATTATGGGGTCGGTGGAAACTCTAATTGATGATCTGCCCAAAATCCAGCCATCCTTCATGATCACCGTGCCACGTATTTTTAACCGGGTATATAACGGGGTATGGGCCAAAATGAGAGAGGAAGGCGGCCTAAAATTGAAACTATTTGAAGCAGCGCTGGCTGCGGCAAAACTCAAACGGGAAACAGGCAAGGCAAGTTTGAAATATAAAATCCTTGATAAAATTGTTTTGAAAAAGATTCGCGCCCGTTTTGGAGGACGCCTGGAAAACGCAGTTACCGGTAGTGCTCCAATGAATGTTGAAATAGCCAAATTTTTTATTGATGTCGGAATTCCTACCTATGACGCTTATGGTTTGAGTGAAACTTCTCCGGCCATTACGATTAACTCACCTTTAATGGGTAATCGTTTAGGTTCGGTCGGGAAACCAATCAATAAAACCAAAGTAGTTATTGATCGTTCACGAACTGGTGATGACGGCGACGACGGCGAGATCATTTGTTTCGGGCCACAATGCATGATCGGATATCACAACAAACCGGAGCAGACGAAAGAAGTTATTGTAGAGCGAAACGGTATGCGGGGAGTGCGCACGGGTGACCGGGGACGTCTGGATGATGACGGATTTCTATTTATCACAGGCCGATTCAAAGAAGAATATAAACTGTCCAACGGGAAGTATATTCATCCGGATACAATAGAGCGGGAAATGAAGATATTGCCCTGGGTTCTCAATGCGGTCGTC
>AWGX01000944.1 GCA_000495415.1 Smithella sp. ME-1
GGTTATATTTATTATTATGACACATCCTCGTATGCCGGGTATGCCTGGGCAGGCAGGGTATCGGAACGACGAGAAATCTTTATCTTTCCCATTTACCACGTTAGACCCAGAAAGCCCCGTTTTTCAATTCTTCTATCTATTACGCGATCCGGGTTTAATTTAAGATTAGTTAATGGCCTGATTGATGAAATAAAAAAGCCCCGGTGTTTTTTGCCCGGGGCTTTTTTCAGGAATACACTTAAACTGATTTCAAAAAAAATCTCGCAAAGATTTATACCGGAAATTATCTAGTCTGCGAATCGTAAGTTTTAATGATCTTATCTGTTATGTCAAAGCCATCCTTGCCGGCCAGAACCGCTTTTTTATCCAGAATGAGCGAATAATTTTCAGCCTTGATGAGTTTATTCAGAATCTGCTGAACATCGGCAAAAATCTTCTTTGTCATTTCAATATCTTTCTTCTGTAATTCCTGATTCATTTGTTTTTCCAAAGTTCTCAATTCATTGACTTCCTTAACCAGTTTATCGCGTTTTTCCTTCCAGGCAGATGATTTCTGATCAATGCCCTTTAACTCTTTGTCCAGCGCCGTGACTTTGTCGCTTTTAGTCTTTACGGTAGCCTTTTTAGCATCAAGGTCTTTTTGGAAAACCGCTTTAGCGTTTTTAGCAGCCTTGGAGTCTTTCATGATTTTATTGATATCGACAATGCCTATTTTCAGAGCTGGCTCCGCCGCTAAACTTACTAAGCTCATACAAAATATTAACGCGAAAACAAAAACCAACAATGCGACAAACCATTTATTTCTTTCTTTCATGAAATATCCTCCTTATCTGATTTTATAATAGCTGTTTGTTCTGCGGTAATGCGCATAACATGTCTTAATTTTTATCCGCTATTTGATTAAAATTAAATTATATTTTTGTCAAGAATATACTGGAAATTTTTTATTTTACCCTTTCTGTAACTTCCAGTAAACCTTTTACGATATTCAGAGAAATTTTTTCTTCCCTTTGCAGAATCTGCATATTCGTATAAACTTCGGAAATGGAAAGAAATATCTCCAGAGGAAGCTTTGTGCCGCCGATTTCCGGAAAGAGCTTTCTGGCTATCCTGTATATATTTTTCTCTCCGGATTTGATTATTGACATTATTTTTTCCTGTCTATCAGCAAATGCTTTTTCGTAACCGTCGATAATTTTGTCAATATCGGATACGGCCTTTCCATGAGCGGAATATATCATTACCGGCGAAAGTTTTTTAATCCTGGCCAGTGATTCATAAAATTCAGCCTGACTCATCCTGACCGGCAATCTTTTATGTTCATCAAGCATCATAAAAGCGTTCGGTGTTATATGTTCAATAATAGTGTCTCCACAGAAAAGAATTCTTTCCTTTTCCAGAAAAATGGAAACGGAACCTTTGGAATGGCCGGGAGTTTCTACTATTTTTCCGCGATATTTTCCGAGCTCGACTTCGTCCCCATCGCGCATGACAATATCAACCCTGCAATTATCCGACATGGTCCTGAACATTAGGAAAAAAAATCCCAACATGATGCCGATGGGCAGTGGAACGCCCGTCAATTTGAGAAAATTAGTGTATCGGCCGACCGATACCTCCATCCCTTTTTCAATAGCGATAATGTCTTCTGCATGCGCGGTTACTTTCGCTTTACCAGCTTTAACGATTTTCTTCGCTGCACCGTAGTGATCAAGATGCCCGTGCGTTACTATGATATTCCCTATATCCGAGAAACGGATGCCGTGCTCGTCCAGCGCTCTTTTAAGAAGATCAGCCGTCTGCTTCATTCCCGTATCTATCAGTGTAATTTTATCACCTTTAAAAAGATAAACATTAACCGGGCCCGGTTTATAACCGGAAAGGGGAAGCTTAATGCTGTAAACATCCGGCATGATTTCCGTGCTGTATTTATATTCTTTTTTCAACCTTTTTACTTCTCCCGGATAACTTCTACAAAAAACTCAGTCCCAACTACTTCGATATTCTGTAAATTTGATTCTTTGATATTCGATAAGATATTTTCTGTTAGAAACGAGTACATACAAAAAGTATTACATGCTATCGCAAAACTAATCCCATAAAGAAATTTTGCGAACTCAAAAAACATCTGCGTCAGCGCATAATTAACGATTCAGATACTTACCGGCCAGAGCGCTTAAGCCTTTTTCCAGAATGCTTCCATCAGGCACTTTGCCCTCAGGAGTGAGTTTATCAATAAGTTGAGGGAGAATGCTGGCCAGGCTTTCAGATATGTGATTCGGTGAAACTCCAACTTTTCCGGCGATTTTATTGATGCTTTCTGTACCTAGAGTATTGCTGATCTGATCGGCAGAAACAGGCTGATTTGCCCCCGTACCTATCCATGATGATACAATATCACCCAGACCGTTGTTTTGAAATTTTTCAATCAGCCCGGGTAGACCGCCGGTTTGGGGATTATTAATAATGGCGAAAACCTGTTCCATTAAGCTGCTTTGCTGACTATCACCACCCAGTTTTTTACCGATCATCGATACGATATCACTTAATAAGCCCATTTCCGCTCTCTTTTTTCAGGCTGACCCGGCGGCCACTACCGGCTTACCGGGTAGATAAGGCCGCCTGACTGTTCATGAAAAATTTGCTATTTCTTTTTTGCCTCTTTTGCTTCAACCGCTACTGCTTTCATCGTGTATTCGATGGTGACTTTGGAACCTACTTTAAGATCACCCGTTACCTTGGTTGCCGCGTCACGGCCCATCTGCCATTTGTCCTTGCCCTTCTGAATGACAATCATGTCGGAGCTGACTTCCAGAACCGGCCCGGTTACCTGATAAGTTTTTGGCCCGGCGGCAAATGCAACCACCGCAACAAGAAGGAACGCACACGCAAAAATTAAAACCTTCTTCATAGAAATACCCCCTTCATGTTTAAGTTAAGATTAAACAACAGTTACTTGACAACAATATAATTCTTGATTGCTTCAAAGGTTCTTCCCTTAATTCCTTTGACCTTCATAACATCTTCAATAGAATTGAATGGCCTGCCTATAATAATAGCCTTTGCTTTCGCCGGACCAATTTCAGGAAGTTTCTCGAGCATAGCCTGATCAGCTTTATTTATATTGATTTTCGTACCGGGAGCAAGATTTGTTGCGGCTGACCTAGCCCTCGTTCTGATCTTGCTTTCCGCACTTTTCATGTCCTCTTCATCTGCCAACGTTGGAGATGTCGTTTTGCTTTCAGTTTTTGTAGTTGTTTCTGTTACAGAAACAACCTGCGGTACATCAGTTTTCCATTCAGCGTTTGCCGTTGTTACCGTCATTCCAAGAATAAGTGTCACAGCGATTAATAATATACAAGAAAACAAACAAACTTGCTTTTCCAATGTGGCATTCTTTTCTTCCAATAGTTCAGCCTCCTCAATTACAAATTTAATTATCCGATAATTTTGACGGCCCGATTTTTACCAGAGTCATCAAATCTTGTCAAAGTTATTTCTAAAAAAAGAAAAAGTTCAGCGACAAAGCTTCACAAAGTTAAACTACCTGCTGGTTCAATCAGAATGATTGAACCATTTATTTAATTTTGCTATGAACTTCTAATGATTTCGG
>AWGX01000945.1 GCA_000495415.1 Smithella sp. ME-1
TCAAGTGCAAAATTGTTTTTTTACCCTTGACAACAAGAGTGTGGCCGGCATTGTTTCCACCTTGAAAGCGGGCTATAATATCTGATTTTTCAGTATACAGATCAACAATTTTCCCTTTGCCCTCATCGCCCCACTGAGTGCCTACTACTGCTACATTAGCCATGATTTATTTTCCTATAGTTTATAAGGTTTAAGTGCTTTTGATTTTTTCATTAAAAACCTTTTCCAGTTCGGCAAGTGCCGTTTTCAGATCCTCTTCTCCGATCGTCGGGCCGCACCAGAAGCGGTACCCGGCGGGAGCTTCTTTGTAAGAGTTTATATCATGAGCGATGTTTCTCTTACTTAAATCGGAAGCTATGCTTTTGAGGAACTTGATCTTTTCATCGTTGCCCATTGCTGCTACTTTGGGATGCGTGACATTTAAGCAAACAGAAGTATTGGAACGGATTTTAGGATCATCGGCCAGAAATTCGATCCAATCGGTTTTGGCAACCCAGTCGGCAACAACTTTCAGATTAGCCATGCTTTTTTTAATCAGACCTTCAATCCCCAATGTACCTGCCCATTCGAGTGCATCAATATAATCCTCAACACAGAGCATGGAAGGAGTATTAATAACATCGCCGTCAAAGATTGCCTTGCTGATTTTATCGCCTTTTTTAAGACGGAAAATCTTGGGCATTGGCCATGGCGGATCATAGGATTCAATTCGAGCAACAGCTTTGGGACTCAGAATCATCATACCGTGCGCGGCTTCTCCGCCTAAACATTTCTGCCATGAAAATGTCAGTACATCAACCTTACTCCAATCGATTTCATTGGCAAAAGCATAACTTGTGGCATCGCATATTGATAACCCTTCGCGGTCGGCAGGAATCCAGCTCCAGTCGGGGATCCTTGCACCGCTGGTTGTGCCGTTTGCGACAAAAACTACATCGGTTTTCCAATCAACTTTACTCAGGTCAGGAATTTTACCGTAATCGGCTTTGAGAACGGTGGGACTTAGTTTGAGTTGTTTGGCGACATCCGTTGCCCAGCCGTTGGAAAAACTTTCCCAAACCAATACGGTAACCGGTTTGGGACCCAGAAGTGACCACATGGCGCATTCAAAAGCGCCCGTATCGGAAGCCGGAAGAATGCCCACAAGGTAATCTGCTGGAATTTTTAAGATTTTTCGTGTATCGTTAATTGCTTTGACGATTCTTTCTTTTCCCAGGGCGGAACGGTGTGAGCGGCCGACCGGTGCGCTCTTCAGCACCTCGATACTCCACGCCGGCCTCTTGCTGCAGGGACCGGAACTAAAATTGGGGTTTTGCATACTAAACATCCTTGAAATAAATTTTAAATGCGTCATTACATATCAGTATTGAAATCTTTACTCAAGAAATTTTAGCTGGATTTTTGCCGGAAAGAGACTTGCCGTATTAATGGCCATAATATGCAAGATTATAGAATCAAAAGAAAAAATAGATAAAATCTAATTAATGACGAAATAAATAATGACCGATTCACGAAATACATTTATGAAAAAATACTGCTTTTGAAAATTATTGCCGGTTTTCTTCAATTTTCCCCCTGTTTTTATTTCTTGGCCGGGGTTTCCTGTTTTTTTTATTTTGCGTAAAACCATTTTCCTGATCGGCACTGGCAGCCGGCGCTGGCGGTGCGTGCAGGGTTTGCTGGTAGTAATCATCCAAGAGCATGGTTATCAAAGCCAGTTCATCTTCCGATTGGGCGAGATTACGCGCCAGCGGCACAAAACGCCTCATACGTTCGATTTGAAGATTATCACGAGAGCGCAGACGTGCTTCCAGAAGAGCCGTTATTCTTTCCGCCACGATTCTTTCTAGTTCTTCGTCGTTGGGCAGAGGGCGTTCTTCCATGTTAATGTTGTAATAACGGGCAATGCTCTGCAGTTTGAATTTTTCCATTTCCGCGACTAAAGAAATAGCTACTCCGCTTGATCCCATGCGTCCGGTGCGCCCTGCCCGATGAATGTAAGCTTCCGGATCCTCCGGTGGTTCATACTGTATAACATGGGACAAATCAGGAATGTCAATGCCGCGGGCGGCAACATCGGTTGCGACTAAGAATCGAAGGGCGCCGCGCCGCACCCGGGCCATGACCTTCTCCCGCATACTCTGAGCCAGATCGGAACTGAGTTCGTCGGCATCATAACCAAAACGTTTAAGCACGACGGAAAGATAATGCACGGTGTCCTTTGTGTTGCAGAAAATAATAGCCGATGATGGATTTTCGATTTCAATGATGCGCACAAGCGATCTTTCCTTGCGCATGCCCGGTACGACATAATAAATGTGCTCGATTTCGGCGATATGCACCTGATTGCCGCTCAAACTCAACAAATTTGAATTATGCAGAAATTGATCGGATAAACGAATTACCTG
>AWGX01000946.1 GCA_000495415.1 Smithella sp. ME-1
GGAGTATCCGCTACCAAAAACTTCCACCTCTCCCACACCCGGTACACGAGCAAGCACTTTTTCCAGATTGGATTTTGCGAAATCCCTCAGGTCAGTACCATCCATGCTGCCGTCTTCCGAAATCAGGCCCACAATCATCAGATAATTGCGGGTGGATTTAACTACCTGTACACCCTGATTCTTTACAACATCGGGAAGGCTGGGCATGGCGGATTGAAGTTTGTTTTGTACTTGTGACCATGCAAAATCAGGATCTGTTCCCGGCGCAAAAGTAAGCTCGAGGCGCGAACCGCCTGCCGAATCGCTGGAAGAAGACATGTAGATCATATTTTCCAGGCCGGTCATTTTTTGTTCAATAAGTTGAGTTACGCTGTTTTCCACAGTTTCAGCTGAAGAACCAGGATAGGAGGAGACAATGGCGATTGATGGTGGAGCCATCAACGGATACTGAGAAATGGGTAAATTGTAAATGGCAAGTGC
>AWGX01000947.1 GCA_000495415.1 Smithella sp. ME-1
AACGGCTTTATGAAATAAAACTGGCATCGGAAATGGGCGTGAGCAGAGCCCCGTTACGGGAGGCGTTACGCATACTGGAAATGAGTGGTCTTGTAGAGTTCATGCCCAGGCGCGGCGTGCGGGTGAGTGAACTGTCGGAGGAAACGGTTCTCGCAATCACTGACGTGATCAAGGAAGTCTTCTGCCTGGCTGCAACAAGAGTTGTCGAAAATGGAGATATGGAAGATTATGAAAAAATAAGAATAGCCGGGAAAGCCTTAGAGGAATATTCTGAAAGTGAAGATGTTTCCGGATATCTAAATGCGACTTTACAATTCGCCAAGTTATCGTGTCGTGCAACCAAGAATCCTCTATTGGAAAAAGTCGTTCTTTTCTTGTGGCCTTTAACGAGTCGTATCCAATATGCATCCCTTCTTTTTCAGAAGAAGAATTTAAAAAAGAATGTGCGATATTTCCAGATGGTCCAAAAATATTATTTGGATGGAAAATCGGATATGGCAGCAAAAGTTATTCGAGAACTTGTTGAGAATGAAACTTTAAATGCCATCAAGTTTATTCGCAAGAAAGGTCAATCCTGATTGATTAACTGGTAATCTTAAAGTAAAACTTACCTTAGCAGTCAGAAAGAATGGGCGGCAGGATAATCTGACGAAAGAACTACTGTTTGCTGAACCAATTTACTGTCTACCAAGAAATAAAGGTACAACCTGTTAAGATTGCACCTCTTTTTTCACAAATGGTGCCGAAGCCGGGATTTGAACCCGGACAGGCGCACGCCCACTAGACCCTGAACCTAGCGCGTCTACCAATTCCGCCACTTCGGCACTTGAGAGAGTGCACTATACCTATCAACATCTTCTTGTCAAGATAAAATGAGCTTGAATTTAATTCTCAAAATGCTATGTTAGCAGGCCGATTATCTTGATGGTTAAAAGAAAATAATGATTATTTTTAGGGGAATAGAAAAAATAACTGAAGATTTTCGTGGATCGTTTGTTACGATTGGTAACTTTGATGGTGTGCATCTGAGTCATCAGTTCATTTGCCGTAAACTTGCCTCCGAAGCGAAGAAAACCGGAACAAAGTCGCTGGTTATCACATTTGATCCTCATCCGAAAATGATACTTCATCCGGATATTCAGCCTTTTTACCTGATTACTACTTTGGAGGAGAAACTGAAATTACTCGAAAATTGCGGAATTGATGGAACGCTGGTGATACCATTTTCCCTGGATTATTCTCATGTTACCGCTGAACAATTTGTCCGGGACTTTTTGGGTGGAAGGTTAGCCATTAAAAAAATTATTGTCGGTCATGATTACACTTTTGGTCAGGGTAAAAAAGGAAACAGCGATTATTTGATTTCCTGTGGAGATGAAATAGGCTTTGCGGTTGAAGTAGTTGATGCTTTTAAAGTAGGTGAAAATATAATTAGCAGCACACTTATAAGAAAATTGATTCTTAAAGGCGATTTTAAAACTGTGACCAATTTGCTGGGAAGGTGTTATAATGTTGACGGTATTGTGGTCTCAGGGAAGGGACGCGGTGCCGGCCTTGGTTTTCCTACAGCCAACATAAAAGCCGAGAAAGAACTTCTGCCGCCACCGGGAATTTATGCCGCGTTTGCGAATGTTGAGGAAAAGCACTATATGGCGGCTCTGAATATCGGCGAAAAGCCGACCTTTGATGATTACACTTTTACCTTTGAAGTTTATCTGCTTGATTTCTCGGGTGATCTCCGGGGCAAAAGGTTAAATACGGAGTTTGTGGAGAAGATTCGGGACATTATCAAATTTGACAGTCCCGAAAAATTGAAGAAACAAATCGCTGCTGACGTAGATAAAGTGAGATCAATGTTACATAAAAGTATTTGAAATATAAAGGAAATTTTAATGGAGGTTAGTAAAAAATGTTAAAGATTGCTATTGTCGGCGCAACCGGTATTGTTGGTCAACAGGCTATTGTCAGCTTGCTTGGACATCCCTGGTTTAAAATAACCAAGCTTGTTGCTTCGGAGCGCTCGGCAAACAAGAAATATATAGATGCCCTGAAGGATGCCAATGGTTCCATCCGCTGGTGGTGTCCTGAGGAACTTCCCGCGAACATCGCCAACATGGTTGTGGAGGAGGCGGTAAGCTTTGATCCGACATCCGTCGACATAATTTTTTCAACCATGGATGCTGGACCCGCAAAGGAACTGGAACCGAAATACGCCAAGACCACACCTGTTATCAGCACTGCTTCAGCATTCCGCTATGAACCGGATACCCCCATTCTTGTTGGAGGTGTGAATATGGATCACGCAGCCCTGCTTGCCGTTCAACAAAAGAACCGTGGCTGGAAGGGGTTCATTTCGCCCAAATCCAATTGTACTATTGTCGGACTGGTTGTTTCTTTGAAACCAATTCTGGATAAGTACGGTGTAAAACAAGTTGTTGTGACTTCGCTTCAGGCTATGTCCGGCGCAGGTAGGACACCAGGACTTTCCGCAATGGATATGATGGAAAATGTTATACCCTACATTTCAGGTGAAGAACCGAAGGTAGAGACTGAACCGCAGAAGATATTGGGTAAATTGACAGGTAAAACCATTAAAAATGCGCCTTTCGGCATTACTGCTACTTGTACGCGTGTGCCGGTAATTGACGGTCATATGGTGTGTGCCTTCGTGCAGACAGAAAAACCCTGCTCACCGGAAGATGTCAAAAAAGCCATGGTGAATTACGGCAAGGACTTCGCTGAGATGCATTTGCCAAGTTCACCGGTGCATCTGATTGATGTCACCGATGATCCTTTCCGTCCGCAACCGCGTATGGATCGTGACAAAGGCGGCGGCATGACCGTGACAGTGGGACGCATTCGCAAAGACCCGATTATTGAAAACGGAATTAAGTATGTATGTCTGGCGCACAATACCAAAATAGGTGCAGCCAAAGGCGCTCTGCAAACAGCAGAGTATCTGGTAAAGAATTATCTGAAACTTATTAAATAATCGTTATTAAATCCCGGTCTCTGAATACAAAGACCGGGATTTTTTTGATGTTTAACTGCGTTTTTCGATAGAGTACGCAGTTCTTTTCCCACTCCTCCATTCAAATCAAACTTTTCTAAACGAAAACTGATTGGTTTTGAAATTAATAAATACTGAATTCTTGCTTCATATATAGTAAAAGTAAAACTGGCAGGTTACTATGTTAAATAAGATAAGTATCAATCCTCAAAGACAGCGTCTGATTGTTTATATTTGTTTGGTGGTTGTTACGCTATCTGTTTACTGGCAAGTGACTCAACATAATTTTATTAATTTCGATGATAATATTTATGTTACAGAGAACATTCATGTCCAATCCGGAATTACGCTCGATGGAATTCGCTGGGCATTCAGCACAACGTATGCCGAATTCTGGCATCCCCTGACGTGGCTTTCCCTGATGCTTGATTATCAGCTTTATGATTTGAATGCCGGCGGTTATCATCTGACTAACCTTATCTTACATGTTCTCAGCACACTGCTGCTTTTCTGGCTTTTCAACCGCATGACTACAATGGCCTGGCGCAGTGCTTTTGTTGCCGCTCTTTTTGCGCTTCACCCGCTGCATGTGGAGTCGGTTGCCTGGATAGCCGAACGCAAAGATGTTTTAAGCGCGTTTTTCTTTATGCTGACTCTGTGTTTGTATGTTTATTACGCGGAAAAGCCGGATTTAAAAAGATATTTGCTTACCGTTTTTTGTTTTCTCTGCGGATTGATGAGCAAACCCATAGTTGTCACACTGCCAGTAATCCTGATTCTGCTGGATTACTGGCCATTAAAACGTCTGTGGCGTTTACCGGAAAAAATACCTTTCTTTATATTATCGGCTGTTATTTGCTTCATCACTCTTTACGCTCAACACAAGCCATTTATAAAAGATTTTCCCCTGGATTCCAGGATTGCCAATGCGGTGGTTTCTTTCGTGACTTATCTGGAACAAACGTTCTGGCCTCAGAATCTGGCTGTATTTTATCCTTTTTTAGATAAACTGCCTGTTTGGCAAGTCTTGGGTTCTGCAACGCTGATTATCGTCATCAGCGTTGCTGTCGTTGCAGTGGCTAAGCAATTACCAGGTCTTTTTTTCGGATGGTTCTGGTATGTAATAATTCTCCTACCGGTTATTGGAATTGTTCAGGTGGGGAATCATTCAATGGCCGATCGTTATATGTATTTACCTCTCATAGGCATCGGTATCATGATGGCCTGGGGTATACCGCTATTGTTTCAAGATGCAATGATGCGCAAATATATTGTGTTAGTTGCAGGAATAGTATTCATTGCGATCCTGGCATTCTTAACCTGGCAACAGTGTGGCTATTGGAAAAACAGCATTATTCTTTTTAGCCGTGCCTTGCAGGTAACAAATAATAATTATATTGCGTATAACAATCGTGGCGTCGATTATGATGAAATCAACCGTTATCAGGATGCCATAAAGGATTACGATGAAGCCATCCGCCTGATACCGAATTATCAAGAGGCCTATAATAACAGGGGTATTACTTATGGCAAGCTGGGCAAATATCAGCTGGCAATCAATGATTTCAATAAAGTTATCGATCTGAATCATAATCATGCAAAAGCTTATTACAATAGAGGTCTTGTTTTTTTTCTTCAGGGCAACAAAGAACTGGGATGCCGTGATGCGCAAAAGGCATGTGAATTGGCAGACTGCAAATTGCTGGAATATGCAAAAAATAAAAAATTCTGCTATTGATTTTTTATATAGTACGGCTGATAAAAATGTAGAAATAAATATTCTTGTGGAGGTGTTGTGGTGTCGGCACATATAGAGGCTGCAAAAATTCCGGTTGTTTTATTATATTGCGTTGATCCAAAATGGACTAATGACGAAAAAGATGAAGTAATCAGGCAATCGAAACAATTTGGCGACGCTCTCGCCCAAGTAGGCTATCCGGTATCTCTCGTTGCGATTGTCGACGATGATATTGCCGGTCAAATTCGTCCTTTTGACCCCTCCGAGTGCATAATTTTTAACTGGTGCGAAGAGATTCCAGGTATCGAGCACAGCGAATGGATAGTGGCAAAAAAGTTGGAGATGTCAGGTTACACTTTTACCGGTGCAAGTTCCGATACGCTGGAGCTGGCGCAGGATAAATATCGGATAAAAGTAATTTTGGATAAAGCGGCAATTTCTACACCAGCCTGGCAGATTTTTAATTCGACGCATGTCGGAAACTGGAATATATTTCCGGCTATCGTTAAACCGCAGAATGAACATTGTTCAGCAGGTATCACACCGGAATCAGTTGTGACTAATTCAACGGAACTGAAAAAACAAATTTCCTTTATTTTAGAAAAATATTCACAACCTGCTCTGGTTGAGGATTTTATTGACGGGCGTGAATTTCGCGTAGCTGTCTTCGGAAATGAAACACTGACGTTTCTGCCTGTGGCGGAAATGGATTTTTCACTTTTTGGAAAAGCAGAAGACAGACTTTGCACTTATGAAGCGAAATTTATTCCCGGTTCTCAACATTATGAAGAGATAAAAACGCTTTTACCGGCTCCCTTGGTCGATAATGAAATAGAAATGCTGCAGAAAGTATGCGGTAAAACCTACAGAGCGACCGGTTGTCGGGATTACGCTCGAATGGACGTGCGGCTGCGGGATAATATCTTTTATGTCCTGGATGTCAATCCCAATGCGGATATCAGTATTGATGCCAGTATGGCGTGTGCCGCTGAAGAGGCCGGCATCAGCTACGGTCAACTGGGTAGCAGGATCATCCAAATGGCCGCGCATCGACATCCGGTATTTGCTAAACTGTTTAATCACTAGCTAGGACAAAAAAAATATAATGAAGATTATCGCGCCTTATAGATGTATTAAAAAATTTCTTGTCGGTATCTTCTTTTTTCAAACTTTGGGGAGCAGAGATTCGTAAACGGCAAGATTACTTGGCGAAAAGCAGCAGAATATTATTTCATCTAACTTGGACGATTTCTGGACAACTTCAGAAACCGTTTCTACAGCAACTCTTACTGCCAGTTCAATAGGGTACCCGTACACACCGGTGCTGATACTGGGGAAGGCGATTGTTTTAAATCCTTGTTTGTTGGCAAGGGCTAAAGAATTCCTGTAACAGGAAGCGAGCAGAGCGGGTTCGCCTTTCTTCCCGTCCTTCCAGACAGGTCCTACCGTATGAATGACATATCGTGCGGGTAAATTATAACCTTTTGTCAGTTTTGCTTCACCGGTTTTGCATCCGCCAAGCCGGCGGCATTCTTCAAGCAGTTCGGGTCCTGCGGCGCGATGAATTGCGCCGTCGACTCCGCCTCCGCCAAGAAGCGATGAATTTGCCGCATTGACGATTGCATCAACAGCCAGGGTGACAATGTTTGCCTGAATCGCCAGTAATTTAGTCATGGTTTGCCTTTTACCTCCTTGATTTATTATAGAGTAGTGCAGCAGTCAAACAGGGCGGTTCATTATATGATAATGTCTCAAGAGGCCTATGGGTGCTTTAATTTCCGCTTTTAAATTTTCTTTTTGAAGAAATTTATCGCAATAAACTTCTTCAACTTCCCGATCACAATCGTGGACAAATATGTCTCCTGAATTCCTGATTAATTTTGATGAAAGAAAAATACTTTTCATTCTGCCCGGGCTTTCGTCATTCCAGCCGACGGGAGCATCTATAAGGATGATATCCCATGCGTCGTTTTCCACATCATCTGGTAAAGTCATTTCCAACAAAGATTTATTTTCAAGCATAGCCTTCCAATCTTTTCTTTGAGTATCATAACTTACCAGAAAAGTTTTTATATTTTCTAATTTCTCTGTAATTTTTTTAAACCAATCCTTATTATCCTCAAGGAAAACAGTAGTTCCGTTTCGATTGAGACTCGCCCAGAAAGAACTATCATTTCCCAAACCAAATACTAACAATCTGCAGGGAGTTTTTCTTTTAATAGTTGCACAAATGACTTTTAATTGCATCGTGCTCAACTGAATGCCGTTTAATTTTCGCATTAATAAAAAATTAAAATATGAAGGCCAATATCTGGCTAATATAATACTTGGCCGTGCAAGAATATGTTTAATAAATTTTTTGAGGATAATTTTCACAGTGCAAATATTGATATCAATAAAAAGTAATATTAATATGCTGAGTTGATAGATAAAAACTGTTTTGTATATACTTTATTTTATAGAAAATTAAAATAAAAATTCGTTTGATAAAACCGGCAGGAAATAAATTACGGTTTCTGATATCTTATGGTAAAAAATTAAATGAACGATATTAAAATAATTTGAGTTTTATCGATTACTGTGAATACTTAAATCATTATGAGGATATTAGACAGGGCATTTTATTGGCATCATACTCTATGGGTTGCCCGTGCGCTTTTAGGAAAAAAGTTAGTGCGCCAAATAAATGGTCTTGAGTTGACAGGAATGATTGTGGAGACCGAGGCATACTGTGGTAAAGAAGATAGCGCCTGCCATGCCCATCGCGGCAAAACGCTGCGCAATGCTGTGATGTTCGGTGAACCCGGCCATGCTTACATTTATTTTACTTACGGCATGCACTACATGCTTAATTTAGTGACGGAGGATAAAAACAATCCTTGTGCCGTGCTGATACGGGCGATAGTACCACTTGTGGGAGTGGAAGAAATGGAAACCCGCCGTAAGAGAAATGGTCCTGATTTAACTAATGGCCCGGCCAAACTCTGTCAGGCTTTCGGTATTGACAAATCTTTAAATGGATGGGATTTGACCTGTGGCAAAAAATTATGGGTAGAGCATTACAAGAAAATTCCGGATAAATCGATTATCGCAACTCCACGCATAGGAATAGATTACGCTCGGAAAGAACACAGAAATGCTCTCTGGCGATTTTTAATCAAACCTGAAAAAAATAACAACAAAAAATACTATTAATTTTCTTGTTTCTTATAAATATCTGGAAATAATTGCCAGGCGGCAAGAAAAAGAGAAGCTATAACAGGTCCAAGAATAAATCCGGAAAATCCGAAAGCTGCTATTCCGCCAAGCGTGGAAAGAAATATTAGAAGAGAATGCATTTGAGTATCACGTCCTAAAAGCACCGGTCTCAGCAAGTTATCCACGCTACTTATGAAGAATGCTCCGAAAAGTAGAATAATTACTCCCTGCCAGATATTGCCCAGTAATAACATGATAATGCCCGCAGGCGCCCAGATTAATGAGCAGCCAATAGCGGGAACAATTGAAAGCGCAAACATAAGGACACCCCAGACAAGAGCCCTTTCAATTCCTGTGATATAGAAAATCAATCCTCCCAGAAGTCCTTGGATTCCACCTATAATAAAGGTGAATTTTAAAGATGCTTTGGCTGTTGTCATAAATTTATTAATAAAATGATCAAGATGTTTATTGTCTACAGGAGTATTATCTTTCAGAGTGGTGACAAGCCTTCCGCCATCGCGGAGAAAGAAAAAAAGACTATAAAGCATAACGGCAAACTGGATTACGATAAGAATTGTGTTTTGTGTAAAATCCGATATGTGATTAAAGACGTAATTGGTAATAAATTTAAAAGCTTCCTGTGATTTATTTATTAAAAAAGCCTGATCCACATTTAAACCGGCGAATATCGGCTTTTTGCTTAAAGATTTGAGAGCTTCGGAAAGAGTACCTATCCAATTACTGCTGTAAGAATTATAAGATTGATAGATATCGATTATTTCCAGAATCAGAAGGTCGACAAATAATACAACAGGCAGAATTAAACAGATACTGATACCGATCATTGTTAAAGCTGCGCAAAGATTAGGATTAACAATCTTTTTGTTAATAAATTTATAAAATGGTGAAAATACACTGGCGATCAAAACTGCCCATAAAAGGGCAAAGAAAAAAGGCTCCAAAATATAAGCTAATAAGCAGGTTATAAAAGTCAGTAATATGAAAAAAATGATGTTTTGAGAGTTTATCGGTTTTTTGTCTTTCATGTCTTATTTTATTTATTATAGTAAAATATTCAAAAACGCTATTAAAGTATTTTAGCTAATAATAAGCTACAGTAACTTATATTGTCAATTCATAAATCTGAATATCATGTTACTATAAAACAAACAAATTTCCAGAATTTAATTGACATATTATCAAGTATGGCTATGTTATCCAAAAATGGATGAGGAAAGTCCATCAATAAAAGGAGGACATATAATGTTAACAGTTACAGAAAAAGCATTGGAAGTAATTAAAAATTTTATCAAAGAAAGAAAAACTGATCTTGCGGTCAGGATTACAATGTCTATAGGTTGATCCGGTCCCGCTTTGGGCATGGCTCTGGATGAGCCTGGAACTGAGGATGAAGTATTTGATGAGAAAGGAACGAAATTTGTCGTTGATAAAGATATTTATAATCAGGCAAAACCTATTAATATTGATTTTGTGAGTACTCCGCAGGGAGATGGATTTAGAATAGATTCCGGTCTTTCGCCTGCTGAAGGCGGTGCTTGCGGATCATCTTGCAGTTGTTAGACTTTCCGGGAGAGAATTTTCTCTCCCTTTTTTAAAATATCATGATGAAAGAAAACAAAAAAATAAAGGACATTGATTCCCTCGGGAATCTTCTCCGCCAGGGGAAGTATCGTGAGGCAATTGCCCTTGGCAAGAAAATTCACAAAACATATCCTGAAGAAGAGTCTGCCTTATTGATGTTATCCTGGGCATGTTATGACAACGGCGATATAAAGCAGGCCGTAAAATATTTAAATATACTTTTAGAACGGGAACTGCAGAGAAAAATTTTTACAGGCTTTGCTTATGATGAGCTTGTGCGCATCTATAAACAGGAGAAAAATTTCCGCAAGTTAGAGGAAATTTGCGAAAGGGCAGTAACCGCACAACCGGAGGATGTGGGACTTTTAGTTGAATTAGGCAATGCCTATCTTCAATCAGGCAAGCCTGGAAAGGCCTGTAAAATTTATGAAAAGCTGGTTGCGCTGGAAGACGATAACGCCGCTTTTTATTGTAATTGGGGTGAAGCTCTATTTGCTGCCGGCTTGATTCAGGAAAGTGAAAAGGCCTATATGCAGGCTGCTGGAATTGATTACGAACAGCCTGATCGTTATTACTTTAAAATTGCTTTTTTATTCCAACAGGCGGAAAATCATCAGGAGGCTGAAAGGTTATTAAACAAATGCATTTTCGTGAATTCTTCTAACCCGCTTTATTATTGTTCGTTGGGGGATAGTCTTGTTTGTCTGGGGCAAATAGCGAAAGCTTTGAAATCTTATGATACGGCAGTGCGATACGATAATTCAAGAGCGGGGGCTTATTACAATCGTCTGGGTAATGCTCTTATGAAGTCACACTATTTTTCGGAAGCCGTCGAGGCTTTTAAAACGGCCATAGCCCATGATTCTGCAGAGCCTTACTATTTAAGCCTGGCCGCAGCGTACAAGGGATTGGGATTTGTTGATATGGCTGATAAAACGCTGAGTGAAATAAGCAAAATCAGATCACGGGTGTGAACCCCAAGGCGAGCTGCGGGGAATTATCCCACTTAGCTTCGCACGTGGGATAATTGGATTTACGCTTCAAACTTCATCCCGACTCGTCGTGATTCGTTTTTAGCGAGTCTCATTAAATCTCTACGTATTGGTGATAAAATTTCTTGAATACATGGTAGAAATATTCATTTTCTTCTATTTCTTTTTTAATAATCAGGCCTATTTCGGCAAGGTCTTCTTTGTTGACAATTAAATTAACACTTTTATTATAAGTATACATATAATCCATTGTAGCAAAGTTCGCGCTTACTAAAACGACAAAAATTTTCCGGCGGATAGCCATGGATAAATTTTCCAGATATTTAAGAATCTGATTGATTCCATCCGGGCCGACAGCGAAATTTTCATCAACTACAACAAGATTGAAGATATGAAAGTTTAAGTTTTTCAATGCTTCTTTAACTTTTACCGGTTCCGTGACATTAAAATCAATGGTCTTCAGTGAGTTAGAAATATTTTCTCTGACAACAGGATCATTTACGCAGACGATGGCGGTTTGAATGCCCCTGTCTTGATAACTAAAAGGACGTGCGGAATAATCTAATTCTTCTTCTGAGGCCGCTGTCAATTTTTTTTCGTTCATATTAATCCTCTTATTATCATATTTAGTGAGATCAAAATAATTTGTTATCTTTGCCATGAATCCATTTTCTTTTTGCCGTATAAGTTATCAACTTCAAGTTGTCCAATGGGAGAGGTTTTTTCGCCACGGGCATTTTTAATTGCGTCTATACCACGATGTACATTAGCCCTGTTTGTTGCGTAAGAAATAGCAGTACTTTCGGTAATCAAGCCTTTTTCATAAAGGTCGACAAGGCAATGCTCGAAGGAAATCATCCCGAAAGGTTTTCCCTGTTCGATAATATCTATGTATGTTTTTCCGTCCGATTCGCCGTGCAGGATAATGTCTTTTACTCGCAGGCTGGTGCTCATCGCTTCAAAGATGGCGACACGACCGCCTCCGATTTTCGGTAACAAACGCTGGCAAACAATCCAGCGAATAGAATCTGCCAGACGTACACGTACCTGGTTTTCTTCGTCTGTAGTGAACATTCCCAAAATACGATTGATTGTCTGACCTGCGTCAACAGTGTGTAAGGTACTTAAAACCAGATGACCTGTTTCCGCGGCATTCAGAGCTATTTCAACTGATTCGCGATCGCGCATTTCACCGACGAGGATTACTTTGGGTGCTTGACGCAGAGCTGCGCGCAGGCCGTTAGCGAAAGTATCAAAATCCTTACCCAACTCGCGCTGATTAATGGTTGCTTTCTTTTGAGTGTGCGTGTATTCCACCGGGTCTTCCAATGTAATTACATGCACTGCTCTATTTTCGTTGATTTCGTTAATAACGGCGGCAAGAGATGTAGTTTTACCGGTACCTGTTGCGCCTGTTACCAAAACAATTCCGTTTCTTTCATTGGAAATTTTGTAATATGCTTCAGGTAATTCCAGTTCAGCACAGGAAGGAATTCTTGATTCGAGTTTTCTTAAAACAATAGAGTATTGACCAAGTTGCGAAAAAATATTTACACGAAAACGGGCAACTCCGGGCAATTCATAAGACAGGTCGCAGGAACCTTCTTTAATTAATGCTTCCATCAGCCGATGGTCCTGATTAATTAAATTTAGAGCAAAAATTTCTGTTTGAAACGGTGTAAGTGTGTCGAAATGCGGCCTTAAATCAACAGGGACCAATTCGCCGGATACCTCTACCTGAAAGGGTTTACCCACGGTTAAGTTGATATCGGAAACGTCCACATTGGATTCCAGCATTCTTGTCAATATATGGTCTATCTCCGGTTTTCTCATAAGCTATCCTCTCGATGATTTATGCTTCCGTAAAATCTGTTGGTGGATATTTCAAAAGCGGCCGGAATCTCGCTTTATCGTTTGCTTTGATGTAAGCTTCATCAGGACTAATCCAACCGCGGCTTAAAAGATCCATAATTGCATCGTCTAAAAGTTGCATTCCGTATTTTTTGCCTGTCTGCATCATAGAAGGAATTTGATAGGTTTTAGATTCGCGGATCAAATTACGCACCGCGGGTGTGGCAATGCAAATCTCCAGAGCTACACAGCGGCTTTTAATATCGACTCTTCTGAAAAGAACCTGAGAAACAACAGCCCGTAACCCATCGGCCAGTGTAGAACGGATTTGCAATTGTTCGGCTGCGGGGAAAACCTCTATTATTCTATCAACTGTTTTTGCGGCGCTGGTTGTATGGACTGTGGAAAAAACCAGATGGCCGGTGGATGCGGCTTCCACCGCAAGTGAGATGGTCTCGAGATCGCGCATTTCACCCACTAGAATAATATCCGGATCTTCACGTAATGCTCCACGCAGTGCTGCTGTGAAAGATTTAGTATGAATTCCCACTTCCCTTTGGTTTACGATACAGCTTTGACTCTTATGGACAAATTCAATCGGATCTTCAATTGTTATAATGTGATCTTTGCGCAGGCGGTTGGCTTCATCAATAATCGCTGCCAGTGTTGTGGATTTACCGGAACCGGTTGGGCCGGTGACCAGTACAAGACCACGCGGTAGACTTGCCAGTTTTGATATTACTTCGGGAAGTCCGAGCTGTGTACAAGTTGATATTTTATCAGGTATTTCACGAAATACGGCACCTATACCGTTTTTCTGCCGGAAGTAATTGACACGATAACGTGCGAGGTTCGGAACTTCATAAGCGAAATCAACGTCACCAGTTTCTTCAAAATGCTTAATTTTATGTTCCGGTGTGATTTCATAGAGAAGTACCCTCAGCATATCATTGGTGAGTACATCATATTTAATTCGTTCAATTTCACCGCGGATTCTAAGAGCGGGTTGCTGGCCGGAGACAAGATGAAGATCCGATGCACCCTGATCATGCATAAGCTGAAAAAAAGCATCAATTTTCGCCATGTATTATTCTCCTCAGTAAGACTTAGCTGTTATCTATCATTTGCTGGAAAAGAACCAAATAATTTAATCGGTCGTAAATATTGTGACTGCATAATTTTTTGCAGCTTTTTATTACATAAAATTATTCGTGAATATAGAAAAAACTTAATGATTTTGTCAATTCAAGTATTATATTAACAATTTCTTGACACTAAGACAAGCAATAATATATGCTGCCTGACGTTTTTCGGGCAGTAATTCCTAAGGTTGGGGATGTAGCTCAGCTGGGAGAGCGCGACGTTCGCAATGTCGAGGCCAGGGGTTCGATCCCCCTCATCTCCACCAAAAGATAATTTAAAATTTCTTATTGAAGATTCTGGATAACCGCCACTTCTTTCGCTTTTTCCAGCTTCCTTTATGGTAGGCGTAACTGGCTAGAAGCGGCAGGGCTGTTGTGGCTTCCGCGTAAACCATCTGTTCGCAGGAAGAATCTACCTTGCCCCAGGAATTGGCTTCTTTGAGCGTGGAACTGGAGCAGGCCCCGTCGCGTACATCCGCCACAGTGATTTGAACGGCGAATTTGTGCATCGGTACTTCATGTCCCAATATTTCCGCGCAAACAACCGTATCCTGGGCAAAGTTCTTAGGTACTCCGCCGCCGATCATTAATAAACCACTGGTTCCTGCTTCAATTTTAATTTTGGTCAGCTCCAGGAAATCTTTAACCGAGTCAATGGAAACATGATTTTCGGGACGTTCATGCTGATGAAGTACCAAACCAAAGCCTGCGGAACTATCTGAAAACGCCGGACAAAAAATAGGTACGTCGTTTTCATAAGCTGCCTGGACCAGCGAGTTTTTCTTTTTGGCGTTTTTGACCAGATAATTGCCCATTTCAGCAATGAATTCCCGCGAGGAGTATGGACGAGGCGGCAGTACATCGGCAATTAATTTAATTGTTTTATCGCAGGCCTGTAATTGTTCTTCATCAATGTAAGTATCATAAATGCGGTCGATATAAAGCTTACGCAGCAATTTGTCATCAACAAAAGGTGTGCCCTGATAATGCCTGAATCCCAGAGCCTCAAAGAAGTCCATATCCACAATGGAAGCACCTGTGGCCAC
>AWGX01000948.1 GCA_000495415.1 Smithella sp. ME-1
TCTACTCCGCCTTCTGATTATATTGAATTACCTTCGTACGAAGAAGTTAGCGCGGATAAAAAATCTTTTATTCGAATGTTCAATACCTTTTATCAGAACAATGATCCTCTGACCGCGCAGGGCTTGTTTCAAAAGTATGGGCCACGTTATCTTGTTCAAAATCCGCCACAACCCCATTTGACCACTGAAGAACTGGATAAAATATACGCTCTTAATTTTGCCCGTGATGTTCACCCCTTCTACC
>AWGX01000949.1 GCA_000495415.1 Smithella sp. ME-1
AATCAAGGCTCATTAAAGCGTAAGATGAATTATCCAATCCCGATAAATCGGGATTGGGAATTATCCCCGAAGCGAAGAGGGATAATTATCATGTCTGATTACTAGCTGGTATAGAAAACATGGGAAACATCATTCAGGATTTTCAAATTTATTTGGAAGTGGAAAGAAATGTTTCCGCGCATACGCGAATAGCATATATTGCCGATATTCAGGACTTTGCCAGCTTTCTGCAGAATAATAATATAATAAAAAATCGGGACGAGATAATTAATGTAGAACCGGAAACTATTAGGGCATATTTGAGTTACCTGTACCGGCAAAAAGTAAAAAAAGTAACGGTTAACCGTAAAGTATCTTCGCTGAGGGCTTTTTATAAGTATGGATTACGGGCAGGTAGGATTCAGGCTAATCCGGCAGAAATGATTCAAACATTGAAGACGGAGAAATATATGCCTACATTTCTTTCGGTTGATGAAATGTTTGATTTATTGGGCGCAAAAAACGAAAATTCAGCGTTAGGTTTACGTAATCGGGCCATGTTGGAAGTATTTTATTCTTCCGGATTACGACTAAGTGAATTAGCCGGTCTGGATTTAGCGGATATTGATTTTAGTCAAAAGTTGCTTAAAGTGCGTGGTAAAGG
>AWGX01000950.1 GCA_000495415.1 Smithella sp. ME-1
CCATCCGGCAGGTACTCCATTGGCCATATCCGAAAGATTAAAATTAGTTACGGGAATAATTAGAAGATCAGCTACAGAATCCCATAGGGGAAAAAATGACAGACCTATACATAACAAAAAGACGAAAACATTTTTCATCCAATATCCTTGACATTAATTTTCTTAGAGCGAAGGTTCATTATTTCGGTTCTGGTCAGGATGGTTTTTATATTATCAACGTGTTGAAGGATATTTTCTTTGCCTCCTTCTTCCCGGTCAATAAGCGTAATAACCAGTTCGACGTTCAGTCCTTCTTTCCGCGCCTGATCTATAGCGGTAATGGTAGAGGCACCCGTCGTAATGACATCATCTATTATGGCGACTTTTTCTCCTTGCCGGACATTACCTTCGATAGCGCTTTTGGTTCCGTGATCTTTAACATCTTTGCGGACAATAAAAGACTTAATCGGTTTACCTTTCTGATAAGATATGACGGAAACCGCGTTGGCTATCGGGTCGGCACCGAGAGTTAATCCACCCGCAGCAGTAACATTCGTCTCTTTTAAAATATCAAAAATAATAGCGCCGATAAGATTCATGCCTTCGGGATCGAGCGTAGTAGGTTTACAATTGAAGTAATAATTGCTTTTTCTTCCGGATGCGAGTGTGAAAGGCGGGTTTTCGCTGTATTTAAAAGACCGCTCGATAATTATTTCACCCAGTCTTTCTTTCATCTTGTCAATGGTCATTTATTCCTTCTTTCACCCCACTTTATGATGTGGAATTCTGACTATGCAGAATGAATTTTATGGGCAAATCAACCCAAACTGTAAAGGGATTGCCTGACTTTTTTGCCGGTTCGAATTTCCATGGTCTTACTGCTTCCATTGCCGATCGATCCAGGATGGCGTACCCGGATGATTTTCTTATTTTCATGTTCCCTACGCGGCCATCCGGTAAGACTTCCGCAGATAGTAAAACAATACCTTCATAACCACGAATGCGCGCTATTGCAGGATAAACAGGCGGTGTGTTTTTTTT
>AWGX01000951.1 GCA_000495415.1 Smithella sp. ME-1
AAAAAACAAAGGAATTCTTTATGACAGTACTGTTGCGAATGCCTGTCTGAGATTATTTAGAGAAAAAAGCTATCAGCTTGCGTGATGTGAAAAATGATTCCATATAAAAAAATATTTCAAAGACGCAAAAATAATGAAAAAATTTATTCATTCTGTTTGAACTTGTAGATGTTATTCAGGTGGGGTGATATTTACATAAATGCCAGTTTTTCTGGAGCCGATGACCAGAATCGAACTGGTGACCTACTGATTACGAATCAGTTGCTCTACCGGCTGAGCTACATCGGCATCCATTTTAAATCAATGCTTAACAAGAGGTGTGATATTTATCTTAAGGGTTACTCCTTGTCAAGTTTTTACACAATTTGGTACTTACTATAATTAATTATGATTATTTTTCTTCTGATATTTATATGTCTTTACGGGGTGATAAATTTTTATGCCTTTTTCCGGGCAAGAAAAATTTTTCATTTTTCCGGTAAGTTCCAAATTATTGTTTTAAATCTACTCGTTTTGCTGATTCTGGCTCCTGTAATCATAAGGTTGGCCGAAAGTTATCATTTGGAAACATTAGCGAGGTCAATTGCTTATGTCGGTTATTTTTGGATGGCTTTTGTTTTTCTATTTTTCTTTCTGGACATAGCTTTTAATGTGGTCAATTACTTATGTCAGTTTTTTTTCAAAAACACAAAAAGTATTCCTGTTAGAAATTTCGTTTTTGCTTTGTCTGTAATTTTTTGCATTCTTTTAGTTATTTATGGGTTTATGGATGCCCAGCGAATAAGAGTAAAAAAGTTGGAAATTCATACAGATCAATCATTGCAAAATAATGGCAAGATCCGAATCGTTCAGATATCCGATGTTCATATTGGATTAATTGTCAGGGATAAACGTTTACAAAGAATAATCGATTGTGTGAAGGAAGCTAATCCCGATATTTTGGTTTCCACCGGAGATTTATTGGATGGTGAGCTAAGCAATGTAATGCCACAAGCCGAAAAATTTGCTCAAATCAGACCTAAATACGGCAAATATGCTGTTACCGGCAATCATGAGTATTATGCCGGGATCGAACATTCTTTGAAATTTACTAAAAATGCGGGATTTGAAATTTTACGTGATGAAACGAGACAAGTAGCGGGAATAAATATTATCGGTATCGATGATGTAACCGGGAGAAAAATGGGTATAAAGAATAATTCTAGCCTGGTTCATATGTCACCCATGATACAAAATATTGATTTTATTCTGTTATTGAAACATCAACCGTTTGTCAATAATAACGAAAACTTTGACTTGCAGCTTTCCGGTCATACACATGGCGGCCAAATTTTTCCTTTTATGTTCATAACCGGCTTGTTTTTTCCTCAAAACTATGGATATTATGCGTTGGGAAACGGTAAGTCACTTTATGTTACTACCGGAGCCGGCACCTGGGGGCCGCCGGTTCGTATTTTGGCACCGCCGGAAATTACAATCATTGATTTGATCGGTAAGAAAAACAATTAAATTAATTTAATGGCTGTAATTTACATCTATGCGGGAAACCGGGTAGCACCATCAATATTATAAAGCACATAATATATTGAAAAACATTTTCTATATACCTTAATAAAATACTGTTTTTCCCTTGACAATGGAAAAAACCTTAGATAGGGTTGAATAAATTTGAAAAAAACATGATTGCCATGTCACA
This sequence comes from Smithella sp. ME-1, assembly GCA_000495415.1. The sequence continues at coordinate 1,697 of AWGX01000951.1, forward strand.
TTTCCGGCACAGTACAATAGAGCATGTATTGAAGGGCGTTGTACGGATTATTGCAATATAATAGTGATGACAAAACTGGTGAGTTTCTAAACCGGAGAATGATGAATCGTAAAATATTTATTAATCTATTATCACTTATATTTTTTGCGTCTATATTATTCGTGGCCTTTCCCTCTATGGCGCAGATTCCCATTAAAGGAACACACCTTGCGTTCAATAAAGTTAGTGCGGAAGATGCGGACGCCGCTCTTGATGATGTATCTCCTGAAAACACTCAGAAGAAAGTAAAAGAATCGAAAAAAGATGAATCGCCTAAAATCATTCCGCAGGAAGTAATAAGACCAAAGAAAAATGATGCGTCTCAAAGTCTTCAGCAGGAGGTAAAAAACCCGAAGCAGGATGATCCGCCTCTAAGCCTTCAGCAGGAAGTACAGGATCTGAAGAAAGAAGTGCAAAGAATGCGGGATGAAAGTGAAGCTCGCAAACGACTGGAAGTTCCTGAAGAAGAAAAAAGTAAATCTGTAGAAGATATTCTTTCTGCTGTCAGCCGCCAATACACACTTTTAAAAAAAGGAACCGTCGGCCTCGGCTATACTTTTAATTATTCATACTATTCCAGTGATGCAGTCAGAGAGGCAATAATAGTTGAAAGGAGAATCAACCATAATCTAACCAATAATATTGATATTGAATACGCAATATTTAATAACCTGACTATAAGCGGCAATTTACCGCTTGCTTATAAATATAACCAGATAGGTACGGATAAAAGTCAGGAAGCGACCGATATTGGTGATATATCCCTCGGAATACAGTATCAGCCAATTAAAGCTGGTGGGATATTCCCTACAACAATATTGAGTGCCGGAGTTTCGTTCCCTACAGGAACAAGTCCCTATAAAATCGATCCCAGTACTTCATTAGCAACAGGGAATGGTTATTATTCATTCAGCGCCGGAGTTTCTTTCAGCAAGACGCTTGATCCACTTGTTGCCTTCGGCAATCTGACATACAGTTATGGCCTGGAACAAGGTGGCCTGTCTCAGTATGTTGTTGATTCTAAGAAAAAAGTTATTGGAACACTATTAAAAGTTGATCCGGGAAGCGCTATCGGCTTTTCTTTGGGGTTTGGTTATGCTCTTTCTTATCAGGCATCGCTTAACTTAAGCACACAAATTACTTATTCTTTCGGCAGCAGGTATTTCTATGATGCTTTAGTTTTTGATAGCGGCAGTTCCGTTTCTTCTTCCTTTAACGTGGGAACCGGATGGCGGGTGACCCCTACCAGGTCTGTATATTTTACTCTCGGCCTTGGATTGACCATCAACGATCCTGATTTTGCTTTTGCTATCAGGGTGCCGTTTGAATTTTAAACATCTTTTTTCAAAAAGAAAAAGGTGCAATTAGAATAAGGAAAGAGTTACAGATATAAAACAACTGTATTAATTAAGTGGAGAATTCGAAATTCAGGCAACAAAGGCCATAGGCAATTACATGTTTGATTTTGGTTGCTTTCTTTTTTAATTTCAAGCAAGGAAAAAGAAAGTTATTCACTCGGAACAAGAAAGTTTATTTTCTTATAATCAGACAATGCGGGAGCAGTGACAATGAAAAAAATTTTAGAATTAAAAATGTTTATTGCCCATCTGCCATCATCAGTATTGCTCAGTTTTCGCGGGGGAAAAATTAAATTACCTGGATTATTCCGTTTGCGGATTATACCTTGGTTTATCATGTGTATGGTAATGGCCGCAAGCCAATTCCTCAATCCACCACAGGTGGAAGGCGCGTTCCACGAACAAATCGCCGTTGATACCCGGGCTATTTCACTTGCCAACAATGTTACGGCAGATCCTCCCGGCATATTGTCTATTCATTATAATCCTGCTGGTCTGTCGCTTTTGGGTGACGGGAATTATATCAGTTTGGGAGCTATCCTGCCGATAATCAGTAAAACTTCACGGGTAAGTAAGGATCCTAACTTTGAAGGTTTTCATGATCTTAATGGCAACCTGATAGAAGATCCCCTATGGGGAACGCGGGATGGTTCCTATCGTTTAAGTGGTAATTCCTATAGCGGCACGGAGGGAAGCAATACATCAGGCAAGATGTACATTCCTGTTTTGGATACAACCCTGGATTTTCTAATTGCGCCTATACTTGGCCTTTCACATAGAAATCCCGGTTCGAAATGGACATTTGCTTACAGCGCTTATGTTCCGTTTGCTGTCGGACTGAACAATGGAGACAAGAGTGATCCGTCACGTTATGACGGACAGTCTGTGTATTGGCAACACTTAATCTATATCGGTCCGGGTGTAAGCTATCAGGTAACCAAAGATTTCTCTATCGGTGCTTCTTTAGGTGTTGGGCAATCAGCAATGGGTGTTGCTACAGACGTAAGGGTACCAAATGATTTAATAAATGTTACAAAAAATCTGGGAGATGCAACCCAGGGCATGGGAAATATGCTCTTCGACCTTACGATTCCTATGCCTTTGTTCGGTGGCGGTATAGGTCCATATGACTATATAGGAAATTTGTCTTTTAATATACATGATGATTTTTCTCCCTCTTTTAATTTAGGTGCGCTGTGGGGACCATTTGACTGGCTTTCCTTTGGTTTATCTTACCAGAGTGCTATCAAAACGCACATGAGCGGGAAATATAAGCTAACATATAGTGATCAATGGCAGAATATGGTTGAGTGGTGCGGGTCATCTGCTTTGATGCAGGTTATATCCATGGCTCTTGGCTTGCCCTATCAACGAGTTGCCGAACAGACCGGTACAGTTACGGCAGATAGAGAAATACCGCAAATTGTCAATTTGGGAATCAAGTTAAAACCAATCAGAAGACTCTCCATTCTTGCCGATCTGCACTGGGCCAACTGGTCGTCTGTTAAAGAGGACTATTTAGTTTTTGATCAGAAAATCCAGATCTTTGAGTTAGCAAAGTATATAGGGTATACTGGTGGAGATTCTGTTATGATTCTCCGACGCAACTGGAAAGATACCTGGAATTGGGGAGTGGGTGCGGAATACCAGGCGCTGGACTGGCTCATACTTCGGGCCGGATATGAAAACCGAATTTCCTCTGTTCCAGCTGAATATTACGATGCTATATATGCCCTTCCCACGTTGGATTACTATGGAGCAGGGTTGGGGATTAAAGGATCGGGACTGGGAATCAAACTTTTGAGAGATATAGATATCGATCTTGCTGTAGGTTACCTGGTTAATAAATCGTACAAAATCAGTAATAACACCAGTGGCAATATGAACGTCAATAATTTTGACGGTAATGTTATGAAACCCTATGCAGGGCTGAATTACGAGCAGGAAACAGCCGCTTACCTGGGATCCGTCAAGGCTACTATGCCGCTCGATGTTGTTACCGGTACCATTTCCAAGGGAATTGATATATTGAATCCCTTTAGTAAGAAATCGGCTTCTGCCAAAGCAGGTTTGAAAACTTCAGAAAAGGTTACCGTAGAAACTCCTTCGATAACGGCGGTAGATAATTTACGGGTTGACGGGCAATCTTATTATATAGAAAATAGCGAATAAAAGAAAACAGGTTATAATTTACATAGAGAAATCCTCTCAGCAATAAAAAGGTTGAGAGGATTTTTTTTGAACATGCCTGTTTCTTGCTTACATTAAGAGAGAAACGCTTTCATCTTCATAAAACTTGTTTCAAATTCTGTATTTTTTATTGCCAATTTGAGACTAGCCGGTTCTACGTTCTATCGGGAAGGAGGTAATTTATACCCATTAGCCATGAATTGAAGCTCATATTCTTTCTGCCGGATATCATCTTCCATCGTTTGCAGGTGTTCTGTTTTTAGCTTGTAATAATCACTGATATTATTTTTATAGATATCGTAGACAACTCTTCCGGCATCCGGATCCAGATTAACGTACAAAGTGAATACATTAAGAAGAACCTCCGGATTTTTTACATTCTGAAAGCGCAAAGGACCGAGATCAATTAAACTGATTTCCGGTGGAATGGTAGGAATCATTGATTTATGGATCAGGATAGCCGCATTCTGTTCAAAATATAAAAGCCGCCATTCATCGCTTCCCAGGAAATCAAAAATCAAGGGAAGTTCCCGGTAATGGATTATGGCAATTTTGAAGGGATACTTCTTGTTAAAACGCTGCAAAGTTTCTCCGGTTATGGGGGTGCCGGTAAAAGCCCAGTAATCGGGAGCGATTTGTTTGCTATAAGGAACCATGCGGGGATCAATGAAAACTTTGTAGGCCGGATATAGATCCCACAACAGGTAACCGCCAATAACATAGTCGTTAAATATCGGCCCGTCCAAACGGTATTTCTTCAAGAAAGATACTTCTTCTGCCGGGACGAAACTGTTTAGGCCGGCACCAAACCATTTGTTATCCGTATTGTATCTGAAAGTGAAATAGGAGATGTTGATAAAAAAGAAAATAAAAAGAAACAGAGATATAATGGTTGCTCTGTCGGTAATATTCTTCAACTTCCAGCGGTGAATCAGGTAGAAGAACGAAAAAAAGAAACCAAAAGGGAAAAGATAACTTGCCCTGGTTGCCCTCATGCTTGCCCAATATAAAACAATATTGGTTATCAGCAAAGTAAAATCACAGGTTCTTTTTTTTATTAATTCATAAAGAAAAAGGCAGCCGATGACAAACATCATTATGGTCATAATCCATGCA
>AWGX01000952.1 GCA_000495415.1 Smithella sp. ME-1
TATGGACACGGTTGCCGACAGAGACTTCGTCGCGGAATTTATTTTTGCGGCGGCTATTATCATGATGCATCTGAGCCGCTTTTGCGAAGATCTGGTTTTGTGGTCTTCGGATGAATTCGGTTTTGTCGAAATATCCGACGCCTATACTACAGGCAGCAGCATAATGCCGCAAAAGAAAAATCCGGATGTGGCGGAATTAGTCAGGGGGAAAACAGGCAGGGTTTATGGAGATCTTATTGCCATAATGACAATAATGAAGGGATTGCCAATGACTTACAATCGTGACTTGCAGGAAGACAAGGAACCTTTGTTTGATGCCGTTGATACAGTAAAAAATTGTCTGGCAATCTTTACGGAAATGCTTAAGCACACTGAATTTAATGCGGGAAAAATGCTCAGGGCGGCCCGGGGAGGATTTTCCACGGCGACCGATATAGCCGAATATCTCGTGGGGAAAGGTATGCCTTTCCGACGTGCTCATGAGATTGTCGGAAAAATAGTTTCTTATTGTCTTAAAAAGGAAAAAGAATTGGACAGCCTGACGTTAAAAGAATATCAGATATTTTATAAGGGTTTTACGGCTGATATTAAGAATATAATCAAACTGGATAAAGCTGTTAATTCGCGCAAACATACAGGAGGAACAGCAACTACGTCCGTACTTATGAGGATAAAAGATTTTGAAAAGAATCTTCGTAAAATATAGTTCGTTTGTCCTTCTGGTAGTGTTTGCAAATTTAACCGGTTGCGGTGTAAAAGGAAATCCGGTTATCCTGCCAGACGTGAAAGATACTGCGCCAATTATTAGTAATTTTAAAGCTGATTCAGCCGATAGTGCTATAATCTTAAATTGGGATTTTTACAGTGCTAATTCAAAAATCAATCATATTGCGATAGAGAAGAGCGAATTGGGCAGCGCCGGAAATGAATGCAAAGAATGTCCCCGAACATTTGAACTTATCGGTCAGGTTTCGGTAAAAGATGCAAAAAAGGAAAATAAAGAATATATAAAATTCAGTTTTACTGATAATAAAGTACAACAAGGAAAAACGTACGATTACCGGTTATTAATTTGTGATATTTATAATGAGTGCCGGGAAAGTTCGGCGATGGAAATAAATTTAAAGTGAAGAAATCTTAAGGAGGCATTTCTTATGTTTAGGGGAGCAATTACCGCTCTGGTGACGCCTTTTAAAAATGGTCAGGTAGATGAAGGAGCTTTGAGGAATCTAATCGAATTTCAGATCGCCAATGGTGTCGACGGCCTGGTGCCTTGTGGTACAACAGGTGAATCACCGACATTGTCCCACGATGAGCATGATCGCGTTATTGAAATGACCATCGATGCAGCAAAAAAAAGAGTGCCGGTGATTGCGGGAACAGGATCAAATAGCACGGCGGAAGCGCTGAGACTGACCAAACACGCCTATGAAGCAGGCGCAGATGGCGCTTTGATTGCCTGTCCTTATTATAATAAACCGACTCAGGAAGGACTTTATCAGCATTTTAAACTCATCGCTAAAAACGTTCCTATTCCGATTATACCTTACAATATTCCAGGGCGGACCGGAATCAACATGTCGCCGGAATTAATTGCCAAATTGGCGAAGATAGAAAATATAGTCGGTATTAAAGAAGCATCCGGTTCTATGAAACAAATGAGTGATGTTATTAATCTCTGTAGAAAAGATTTTGCCGTTTTATCAGGCGATGACATTTTCACTCTGCCGTTAATGGCGATAGGCGGTGCAGGTGTTATTTCTGTTATCTCCAATGTAGTTCCTGCGGAGATGGCGGGACTGATTGATGCTTTTGAAGCCGGTGATATGGAGAAGGCTAAAGCCCTCCATTATAAAATGAGTGCGTTGATTGACATGCTTTTTGTTGAAGTTAATCCGATCCCGGTTAAAGCAGCCCTGGCATTGATGGGAAAAATAGAGTATGAATACAGACTGCCACTTTGTAAAATGGCTGACGCTAATTTTGAAAAGTTGAAAAAGACTATGGTCGATTACGGCTTAGTTTGACTAGCGGCCGTAAAGAATAATTTAAGGACAAATATTTATGGTTAAAGTGGTAGTTACCGGAGCCGGTGGAAGAATGGGAGGTAAGATTATCAGCCTCATTTCCGCTACGGAAGGGATTAATGTTGTCGGAGCTGTAGAAAAGGACGGGCACCCGATTATCGGTTTTGATATAGGTCAAGGGTTGGGATTGGGTAAAACAGGTATTTTGGCTTGCGATAAATTGACTGAATGCATTGATCAGGCGGATGTTGTTATTGACTTTACGAATCATGAAGTATCTCTCAATTATTTAAGAATAGCGAACCAAAAAAATCGTGCCATTGTTATCGGCTCTACCGGATTTACCGATTCTGAGATGCAGGAAATTAAGGAATTGGCAAAAAATATGCGTTGCGTATTAAGTCCCAATATGAGTGTCGGCGTGAATGTGATGCTAAAAGTGCTCGAATACTGTGCAGGAATACTTGGAGATGATTATGATGTTGAGATCGTCGAAGCTCATCATCATTTAAAGAAAGACGCTCCCAGTGGAACGGCCCTGCAAATGGCGAAAGTTATAGCCGATAAGTTGGGACGCGACACGGATAAGTCTCTGGTTTATTCCAGACAAGGTTTAATTGGAGAGAGAACAAAGAAAGAAATAGGCATTCAAACAGTTCGCGCAGGTGATATTGTCGGCGATCATACAGTTATTTTTGGGGGAATTGGAGAAAGACTGGAATTTATTCACCGAGCCCATAATCGTGATAATTTTGCCA
>AWGX01000953.1 GCA_000495415.1 Smithella sp. ME-1
CGGCGGACTGCAACACCGGACCTAGAGAAATTATCGAAAATGACTACGATGGAATTCTTGTTCCCGTAGATGACAGCAGGGCGCTTGCTCATGCAATAGCGAATATGGAAAGCGAGCCTTGCCGAAGAAAGGAGCTTGCCGACAACGGTCTCAAAACCGTTATAGATAAATTTTCCTATCAGAAAATGGCAGATGCTTATTATGAATTAATAATGCGGATAGTACAATGCTAAGAA
>AWGX01000954.1 GCA_000495415.1 Smithella sp. ME-1
CTTCATTCTTCGTTATTATAGCTATGGAAAGAGGATTTTTTCCAAATATTTCTCCTGGGAAAACGGTTTTATTTATCATTCCTTCAGGCAGTAATTTATAATTTTTTTACCTATTTAACAACCATAAAATAAACATAAATGCGCACATGGTGCAAATTGTTAAAAATACTTAAACCATCGTTAAGCATAAGAAAAGAAAACATAAAAGCTTTAAATTTATTTCGGGAAGTCAGGTATGTTCCAATCTAAAGCTGATATTGTTTCAAAAATAATTAATTGGCCAACAGAAAAACAGGGTATTGACTTTCGCTTCTACTCTTTTAATGGGTATCTTCCTGTTTGTAACTTCTTTGCCTTTCCTGTGAATGAGTTTTGTTTTTATCTTTCTTTTTAATTTTAATAATAATCATGCTTAAAAAAACTGTCTTTCTTTACGTTAGCCGCCGATTTTGCCTTAATATTATTTTTTCTTCAGGCAGTTTTAGGTTTGTTCATTAATCTTGATTTTTGTAATACTCTCAACGAATTACGCGGACATTTACCGGAATATATTATTGTCCATATGTCAATTATATACTGAACCGACTTAACGATACCGACTTCACTCTAACCGTAAATTCACTTATGTGTAAACAGTTCGATGACTCTTTTGTATTGGCTTATGAAGGCAGAAATATCCCTGGACGGACATGTTGTGTTCAATAAAACAGTCTATGCTCATCAGTTGGGTTATGTGCAACAGCGGAGACTTGCTTTATATCATTCTAGCGGTAATAATGACTTGCCGTAAGTGAAAGTTAATTAAAGTCAATTTTATCCACACAGGATTTTCAAGCAGATTATCCCAGCAATTCTGCCACGAAAGAAATCATTTCTTCCGTAAGACCCGGATAGACGCCTATCCAAAATGTATCTTCCACAATTCTATCCGTATTTTTAAGTTTCCCCATAACTCTGAATCCTTTTTTCTCTTTTCTCATTTCATCGAAACAAGGATGTTTCAAAATATTTCCGGCGAAAAGCATTCTTGTCTGCACGCCGTTTTCTTCCAGACGACGGACAATTTCACTTCTTCTAACACCCGCTTTTACCGTTAAGAGAAAACCGAACCAGCTAGGGTCGGAATTCTTGGCAGCTTCGGGAAGAATGTATTTATCCCCTAGATGAGATATTTTTTCCTTTAGAAGATTCCAATTGTTTTTCCGCTTTTCGATAAACCCGGTAAGCTTTCCCAATTGCGCGCAACCGAGAGCCGCCTGCATATCCGTAACCTTCAGATTATATCCGAAATGAGAATAAACATATTTATGATCATAACCAATAGGCAATTCGCCGAATTTTCGCGTGAATCTTTTTCCGCAGGTATTATCTTTTCCCGACGGACAGAAGCAATCTCTTCCCCAATCTCGAAGTGATAGAATAATTCTCGATAAATCGGAATCGTTGGTATAAACAGCTCCGCCCTCCCCCATAGTCATATGATGAGGCGGATAAAAACTGGATGTCCCGATATGTCCGAAAGTCCCCGTGTATTTCCACTCACCCTTGTATTTATATTTCGACCCAAGCGAGTCGCAGTTGTCTTCTATCAACCAAAGCCTGTTATCATCACAAAACTTTTTTACGTTTTCGATGTCGAAAGGATTACCCAGCGTATGCGCCAGCATCACGGCCTTTGTTTTTCTACTTAGGGCTTTATCCAGTAATTTCACATCCACATTGTATTCGGGAATGGTCACATCAACAAAAACAGGAACCGCCCCATACTGCAGAATAGGAGTTACAGTCGTGGGGAAACCAGCCGCCACAGTGATAACTTCATCGCCTCTTTTTATTTTTCTATCCCTTAATTTATCACTGGTAAGAGTCATGAACGCCAAAAGGTTCGCTGAAGAACCGGAATTGACCAGATACGCATGTTTAATTTTTAAGAAGAATGCAAATTTTTCTTCAAATTCATCGGCAAATCTTCCCGTGGTGAGCCAGAAATCAAGAGACGCATCCACTAGATTAACAAGTTCCTTTTCATCATAAACTCTTCCCGCGTAGGATATTTTCTGTCCCTTTTTAAAACTCTTTGATTTATTTTCTGGATTCAAATTTTCCTGATAATATTTTTTTACAAGGCTTAAAATTTGCTTCTTATTCATAATAGCTCTCTATCTGTCTTAATGTAATTTCGCTTAAATTCCCTTTTTCCAGATACGTTTTGTACCATTCAACAGTCTTCTTTACAGCGGTCACACTATTCCATCTGGGCTTCCAAAAAAGTTTCTCTTTCGCTTTGGATGAATTAAGTCTCAAATAATTAGCTTCATGCACGGCTTTGGGATCTTTTTTAATGTCATATTTAGCATTATTACCCCAGAACTTGCAGAAGGCGTTCATAATATCAAGAACCGACTTCGCATCTTTTTCTTTCGGACCAAAATTCCAGCCTGATGAAAATTCCTTTGGTGATTTACATAGGGATTCTGCAAGCATCAAATAACCGGCCAGAGGCTCCAGAACGTGCTGCCATGGCCTAGTTGAATCGGGATTTCTGACAATTATTTTTTCCCCCTTCATAATTCCACGTATACAATCCGGAATGAGCCGGTCGGAAGCGAAATCTCCGCCACCGATCACATTACCGGCTCTTGCTGTCGCAATTCCGATTTTGTTTCCTGAATTATAAAATGATTTTCTGTATGAATCAGTAACAAGTTCAGAACATGCCTTGGAGTTCGAATAAGGATCAAAACCGCCCATTGGTTCATTTTCCCTGTATGCTATTTTCTGATTCTCTCTGTTTTCATAGCACTTATCAGTCGTAATGTTTACAACTGCTTTTAAAGTTTTATGTTCCCGAAAAGCTTCCAGTACATTTAGCGTTCCAATAACATTTGTAGTGTAGGTATCAACAGGATTTTTATAAGACTCACGAACCAGAGGCTGAGCGGCCAGATGGAAAACAATCTCGGCATCTTTTACATGCTTTTTCAGAAAGTTTAAATCCCGGATATCGCCGTGAACCGACTTAATCTTTGATTTTAAGTTAAGCAGATCAAACAAGTTGGGATTTGTGGGAGGATCGAGAGCGTAACCAGTGACACTGGCACCCATTTCATTAAGCCAAAAGGAAAGCCATGAGCCCTTGAATCCAGTGTGACCGGTAATAAATATTTTTTTCCACTTCCAGAATTTCCGGGAGACATTTCTCATTATTCCCATACCTTTCAGGGCGCTTTGCTTTTTTTCCAAAGATCGTTAAAGTACTTTGCGTCCTTTACCGTCACCTTACATTGCCAAGACATTCGTGTTTAATTATCAATTCACTTTTCCTATACTTCACAACACAAAAAGGAAGTTCTTATCAGTTCAATCAATGAGTGCTTGTTCATAGTATGATTTCTTTAATTAAAACAATTGTTCACGATGGTGTGATGCATACTTGTCGCCATTGAACGTAAGCCCTCTTGATATCCCATTAACTGAGTGGACAAAACAGCTTTTGCTTTATCAACTTTCATTCCAACGCCAAGCGGACGAAGTGCTGGCTGTCCCAAATCAGCTGTTAATATTGGATGTATGAATTCCGTGCCCAATCCGAATATTTTCACAGCTTCACAAGCAAAATTGTAACGATTGATTCTATCAGGTCCCGCCATATGATAAACGCCTGCAATTCCCTTAGTTACTAGTTCTATTACTGCTTCAGCAAAATTAGGTGCATAAGTGGGATTGCCTATTTGGTCCATCGGAACCTTGAGAATATTTTTATTCTTGAGTGTTTTTAATAACCGGCAAATAAAATTTTTTCCTTGACTTTCCCATCCGTAGACAATTGTTGTCCTTATAATCAGGTAATTATTGGAATGCAGGGCAATGTAGTGCTCCGCAATTAATTTTTGCTTTCCATACTCATTAATAGGATTCGGAGTATCCACCTCACTGTAAGGACCAGACTTCCCATCGAAAATATAATCTGAAGAAAAGTATACAAGTTTTGCCCCAATGATATTTGCCGCAGTCACAACATTGCACACACCTTCAACATTAGTAGAATAACTTTCTAATGGATTCAACTCGCAATAATCAACATTTGGTATTGCCGCAGGCAAGAAAATAATTTGGGGGTTATTTTTTTCAAGTATTGTTTGAATACTGTCCCTTAGACGAATATCAATAAATAGGGATGGATCTTTATAAGTAAAATCAGTGCCGATAATATCCAACCCTTGGTTTATCGAAGCACGCATCAAATGTTCTCCGATTAGCCCGGCTGACCCAATAACTAAATGACGGCACATGAAAAAATATCCTTTATTAAAAGGGTGTTATAAAATTTATTAATTTCGTAAAGTTCTTGTCTCTATCTGATAGAATGGGATTTTCATCTGGCCAAGGCACGTCAACGGAATCCCAACGAATTCCATCATCATAATCTGGCGAATGAACAGTTGACACATTATAAACAACAATGGCAATATCACTTTGAACATAGAAACCATGCGCCAATCCTCTAGGAACATAGAGCATGTTAGCGGAGTTTGCATTTAATTCACAACAATAATATCTGCCATAAGTAGTTGATTCTGAACGCAAATCAACTACTGTGTCAAAAATTCTACCAAACAGGCAATACACTAATTTTGTATGATCATGTGGCGGCCGTTGGAAATGTAATCCTCGCAAAACACGGTTATGAGAAGTTGTGTAAAATTCTTCACGAAAGGAAATTTCTAATCCGTGATCTTTAAAAACACCATAATGAAATGTTTTTACAAATCTTCCCCTTTTGTCCTCGCGTATCTTAGGCTTGATCATGTAACAACCAGGGATTATTGTCTCTTCTATTACCAGACTTTCCATGGTGCCTTTCCTTTATCCCAAAGACTATTAATTGCTTCATACTCCCTGGAAGTATCCATTGGCTGCCAATAACCATCGTGATTAAAGGCCATTAATTGATTGTCTTTCGTGCACTGTGTAAGCGGATATTGTTCAAGGATAAGGTGTGGATCTTCAGAAAGATAGCGATCAATAAAAGCTGTCCGCATTACAAAAAAACCGCCATTGATGCGTCCTTCCGATACCTGCGGCTTTTCGGCAAAGGATGATATCTTGCCATCGGATTCAACAACCATTTCACCAAAACGACTGGCGGGATGAACCCCTGTAATTGTAACCAATTTGTCATGTGATTCATGAAATAAGAGTAATTTTGATATATCTATATCGGCTAATCCATCGCCATAGGTCAGCATGAAATTTTCATCATTGTCCAAGAATCTCTTAATGCGTGCTATCCGGGCACCCGTCATGGTATTTGCGCCCGTATCGACAAGCGTAACTTCCCAGTTTTCGATGTCTTTGGTGTCATGATATGCATAGCCATTTGGTTTTGACAGATCAACTGTAACGTCATTAACCATTGCGTAGTAATTCAGAAAGAACTCCTTGATTATCTCTCCTTTATAACCAAGGCATAAAATGAAACGATTAAAACCGTAATGACCGTAAATTTTCATGATGTGCCATAAAATTGGTCGACCACCTATAGGTATCATGGGCTTTGGTATATTTTCACTAACGTCACGGATGCGTGTACCCATACCTCCACAGAGAATAACAACGGGCATGTTATTTGTCATAGATCACCTGCTCTTTTCTCTAATTTTATACTTTGTATGCGGATACAAAGTATGTGTTTATTCATATAACTTCAGCCTAAATAATCGCTTTGAAATAATTAATATTTTTATTCATATTTCCTCTAACTGAACCTTTAATTCCCTATACTCTTGGCTATAGTGATATCCTACTTGCATTGAGAAACCTTTGCACAACTAGTGAAAGTTTTCAATCAAATTAACCTTATAATTATAAGGTTAAAAAAAGCAGTTATGCAAAGTTCTCGTTACAAAACTCTGCTTTTTCAATTACATTAGCAAAACCATATAACATATCGCATAATTTTATACTAAAACCATACCATGCTGTCAATGAATTAGCGTGCGTGCTTTCGTTTTGATAATAGTTACTTCTTTTAAAATGCCAACAGATCAATTTAGAAAACATGATCAAAATATCCTGCGACTTTTTCATTCAGACCTAAAGTTGAAACGACAAAAATAAAATTAAAAAATCCATTGGCTAATAATCGTAAAAAAATTATGCCGGTGGCCAAATAACAATAAAGAGGATGGTGCCATTTTCTTAAAAATTGATAACGTGAGCGGTAAAATTCAATTCTCGAGTTAATATTGTGTCCGATACTTTGTCCCTGTAAATGATAGATAAAAGCATCCGGTATGTGATAAATTTCCCAACCTTTTAGGCGCAAGGAGTAAGCC
>AWGX01000955.1 GCA_000495415.1 Smithella sp. ME-1
CTGAAGGAACTTGGTTATATGGTTTGCGCCACGGCATCTACGGGAGATGAAGCTATCAGAAACGTTAAAGAGAATAACCCTGATCTTATCCTGATGGATATTGTCTTAAAAAATAAAATGGACGGCATTGAAGCTGCCGAACAGATTACTTCGCAATTCAGTATACCTGTCATTTATCTGACTTCATATACAAATCGCGAATATATTGAACGGGCAAAACAGACAAAACCTTTTGGTTATCTGGTTAAGCCTTTCAAACAGGGGGAACTCTACGCAAATATCGAAATGGCTCTCCATAAGCACAGATTGGAAAAAGAAATCAAAGAATATCTGGAGCGCCTGGTAAAATGCTATAGAGGAACAATTGAAAATGTGTCGGGGGCAATTGAATTGCGCGGACCGTACAGTCCGGGTCATCACCGGCGGGTTGCTGAATTTGCACAAGCCATAGCCGGAAAAATGGGACTTTCCGATTTTTCGATAGAGGGGACTTGTCTGGCAGCATATGTTTACGACGTCGGTCTTGTGTGTATACCGCTGAGTGTAATTCAGGAATCCGGACAATTGACTGGACTTAAGCTGAATTTGTATCGCAGTTACCCTAAGATGAGTTACGAAATTTTAGAAAAAATAGACTTTCCCTGGCCTGTTGCTGATATTGTTTTGCAACATTGTGAATGTTATGACGGATCAGGATTTCCTAAGGGAATAAAGAAGAATGATATTCTTATCGAAGCCAGGGTCTTGGCTGTTGCTCATGCCCTTGAAGACCTGACTTCTCACAAGTCATTCCGGAATGCCTTTCCCATGAATCAGGCTCTTGATGAAATAAAATTCTGTCGTGAATCCAAATATGATCCCAATATAGTGGACATAAGTGTCAGGCTTTTTAGGGATAAATGATACAAGTCGAGGGATTGAACTTGCGGATATTACTGTGCTTTACTTGTAATATCCGGGTTTCATTAATCCCACTCCGTTTCGCTTTGGGGACAATTCTAATAACTCTACAAACTTCATCCCGATAAGTCGGGATTCGTTTTACCATGGCGCTAAGCGTTTGGTATAGTTCGCCTTACGCCTTAGTGAGCCTTGATTTTTCGAAACGCAGTACACGAAAAATCTTAGAGCGAACTATCCCGCCACCTTTCGGTGGCAGGGACAAACTTTACTTCGTTTGTTTTCAGCTTGGCTCACTATTAGCGAGTCTCATTAAAAATCCTTGCTTTCTGCTATAGTTTGATATAAAAGCCTCACCTACTAATTTTTAAGACTCCTTGCCTGTTAAATCAGGCTTTAGAGCCGAAAGGAGAAAATTTTGCAAAGATATGACGTTATAGCTATAGTTTTAGCTAATTTAAGTGACGAAGACATTACCGCATTAATCGAACGCAGCCAAAAAATCATTACCGACCGCAAAGGTGTCATAGCCAAGATAGATAAATGGGGAAAAAGACATCTTGCCTACGAAATCAAAAAACAAAAAGACGGTTATTATTTTCTTATCGACTTTGCCGGCAACGGAGCCATTGTGGCGGAAATCGAAAGAAATTATAAAATTGATGACCGCATCTTAAAGTTCATGACGGTGAAAAAAGAGGGAGCAACCACCCCCGAAGGTATTGAGCAGGAGGTTGCCGCAGCCGAAGCAAAACGCACCCAGGCCAAGGCAGAAAGCGAAGCGGTAACAGAAGGAAAAATAATCCAACAGGCAGAGAAAGTCTCCGGAGACGCAAAACCTTCATTTAAAAAAACATATAATAGAGAAGAAATCTCGACGAAGGGGGAATAAGCAATGGCAATACCTAATGGAGATAAAACAAATCGATATCCCCAGAAAAAGTTTTTTCATAAAAAGAAATTCTGCCGTTTTTGCTCGGATTCTAATGTGAAAATTGATTATAAAAATCCAATGATTCTGAATAATTTTATAACTGAACGGGGCAAGATTATGCCGCGCAGAATTACCGGTAATTGTGCCAGCCATCAGAGAGAATTGGCAGTAGCAATAAAACGCGCCAGAATGATAGCGATTATGCCTTTTGTTACCGGTGAAGGAAGATAAACTTATATCAACTAACTTGCCTGCTTCTGTTCATGAATAAATAACCGCTGGCTTTTGGTTTTTAATAAGTTTTGATTAAATCAGATCAATCCTGCATTAATTATCGATGGGGTAACGTCTGTATATAGGGCGTTACCTTTTTTAAAAGCAACTTCTTGCATAGATTACCGGCAATTGTTTCCGGAAAAAGGTAATTTACAAGAAAAATATTTATAAAAAATTTGCTGTTAGCAGGTTATCATCCTTGGAAAAATCTCGAATAACCTTTCTCGATATTTCTTTTTTAAAACTTTTATTTGTTGTTGCTGCGTTTGTTTTTGCAACAGCTTTTGTTCCTTTTGTCGGCTCTGTCCTTCTTGTTTTGCTACCCATGGTTTTATTTTTTAATGGCACGGTTAATGGCCATTTTAAGACCACCATCGCTTTTTTAATTTCTTTTTTATCACTTTTTTTTCTAGCAGCTTTATTGCATCTTGATTTGCCTGTTGTTGCAATTTTTACCATGGGCATGGCCGGTTTGTTGATTGCCCGGATTACGTTGAAAAACGGATCGGTTGAAAAAATAATTATTTATCCGTCACTATTTATTATTGTCGCGATTTGTGTCTTTTTTATTTACGGTGGCTCGGTTCTTTCTATAAGTCCGTGGCAGTTGGTGGAAAAATATATAGCCGAGGCGGTTGAGGAAAATATAAAACTATACAGCCAGTTGCCTTTCCAGGCAGAAGATATAAAATTTTTTAAAGATAATAAGCAGAATATTATCAAGGGTCTGGCGAGTATGTTTCCGGCAATGGTGGTTATAACGGCGGGATTAGTTGTTTGGGCGAATTTCCTTCTGGCAAAGCGAATTCTGGGTAGAGCCGGCATTATTTGGCCGCAGCTAACCACATTAGCTAGATGGAAGGCTCCGGAATTCATTGTCTGGATTTTTATCATTACCGGCGGTCTTTTCTTTTTACAGAACAAGGACATAACCTTTTACAGCTCTAATATCTTTCTGGTGACGTGTTTTGTTTATTTACTCCAGGGTCTTGCTATCGTTAGCTTCTTTTTCCAAAGCAAAAAAGTACCTTTCTTTTTACGTTATCTTTTTTATTTTTTAATTGCAGTGCAGCAATTTCTTATGATACCTATAGTAGCCATCGGGTTATTCGATATCTGGGTTGATTTTAGGAAATATTTTCAAAAAGATCAGGCAACTATTTGATATTTTCATCTTTTTTCTTACAAAATGGAGGGTTTTCATGAAAGTAATTTTGAAACAAAGCGTGCCTTCTTTAGGCAAAGCAGGAGCTTTAATTAAAGTTAATGACGGTTATGCCCGCAATTTTTTGATTCCGAAAGGTTTGGCTATCGAAGCCAATGAAAAGAATATTAAGCTGTTTGAACATGAAAAAGCAAATATCCTGAAGAAGGTGGCCAAAGAACACAAATCCGCTCAGGATTTGGCTGATGCTCTGTCTAACGTAACAATAAAAATAGCCCGTAAAGTCGGCGACCAGGATAAAATATTCGGTTCGGTGACAATCAAGGATATAGAATCGGCGCTTAAAGAAAAGGGTTATGACGTTAACCGGAAAATGATTGTTCATGAACATGGTGAACATATAAAATCGCTGGGTGAATTCAAAATAAAAATTAAGTTGGCAACCGATATAGAAACCGAGATCACATTAATCGTTACCGGCGAATACTAATGAGAGAAATTGATCCATCTTCATATAAGATTCCACCGCAGAATATCGAGGCCGAGCAGTCTATCCTCGGCAGTATTTTGCTGGAAAACAGCGCCATCAACGCTGTGCAGGAAATCCTGTCTCCGGGTGATTTTTACAGTGAAGCCCACCGGAAGATTTTCAACGCTATTGTTGAACTTTCCGAGAAAAATGAGCCTGTAGATCTCATTACTTTAAGCAATGCCCTGAAAGATAAAAACCTGCTGAACGCAATAGGAGGCTCTTCGTATCTGACTTCTCTGGTAGATAATATTCCATCAGCGGCCAATGTTGCCAATTATTCCAGGATTGTTAAGGAAAAAGCAATCCTGCGCGGATTAATCGGTTCGGCAACGGAGATCATCGAAAGTTGTTTTGAACCGGGATCCGATGTTGATCAGGTTCTGGATAAAGCCGAGCACAGCATTTTTGAAATTTCTGAAAATAAAGTACGAACGTCTTTTTTCCCGATCAGAGACATTGTTAAAGACAGTTTCCGGTCGATAGAGGATCTTTATTCCCGCAAAGAACTTATTACCGGCGTTCCTACAGGTTTTGAAAAAATCGATGATTTAACCGCCGGTTTACAGAAATCCGAATTGATAATTATCGCCGGACGTCCCAGTATGGGCAAAACTGCATTTGCCCTGAATATAGCGTTGAACGCGGCAATGAAAGAGCAGATACCTGTCGCCGTATTTTCACTGGAAATGTCCAAGGAACAGCTTGCTTTCCGTCTGCTTTCTTCTGAAGCCAAGGTTGATGCGCAACGTTTGAGAAAAGGTTTTCTGGGAGAAACAGACTGGCCGAAATTGACGACTGCTGCCGGCCGGCTCTCCGAAGCGCCACTTTTCATTGACGATACGCCGGCTATTACTGTTTTGGAGATGAAGGCCAAGTCACGCAGGCTGAAAGCCGATACGGGGTTGGGCTTGATCGTCGTGGACTACATTCAACTGATGCGTTCCGGCAGTTACCGCGAATCACGCGAGCAGGAAATATCGGAAATCAGCCGTTCTCTAAAAGCGTTGGCCAAAGAACTGAAAGTGCCAGTTGTTGCTCTCTCGCAGCTCAACCGCAAAGTGGAAGATCGCACGAATCGGCGTCCGCAAATGGCAGATTTAAGAGAATCAGGCGCCATTGAACAGGATGCCGACGTGATTGCTTTTATTTACCGTGATGAAGTTTATGACAGATCGGACGATAATATTAACAAAGGAATCGCGGAAATAATCGTCGCCAAGCAAAGAAACGGCCCCACCGATACCGTTAAACTTGCTTTCGTGGATAAATATACCAGTTTCGAAAATCTTGTCCGGATGGAAACTCCTGAAAATTAGCATTAATTATAAATGCGATTGTCTGCCCGCTTTCAGGAGATAATTTGCGGTGGCAATCCGGTTTGGTTCTTCCTTTATACCGGCAGGTCCGGCAGTCGCCAGAGTAAATAGCCGGTATTCATTTGTAATATAATACAGGTATTTTTATGGCAGGTATTAAGAGAGCGTCGCGTAGAGAACTGTTCGGCTGGGCAATGTTTGATTTTGCCAACTCGTCCTATACGACTGTTATTATCACGGTTGTTTTTTGCATCATATTTCCCAGAATTATTGTCGGAGACGGTCCTGAATATCGTCTGGGTAACTTTCTCTGGAGCACTGCACTGTCCATAAGTTATCTGGTCGTACTTCTTACGGCACCGCTTTTCGGAGCAATTATGGATTATACCGGCTCCAAAAAGAAATTTCTTTTCGGAAGCTACATTCTCACCGTAATTGCCACGGCAGCTCTTTATTTCGTTCGTCCGGGGGACATCTTGTTGGGGATAATGCTTATTGTTCTCTCTAATGTCGGTTTTTCCTTGAGCGAAGCTTTTGTTTCCAGCTTTCTGCCGGATCTCGGCCCGCCTGAAGATCTGGGCAAGATTTCCGGTTATGCCTGGGGACTGGGCTATTTCGGCGGGCTGCTATCCACAGCCGCAGTAATTTTCGGTCTTAATGCCAGTGTGTACACGATGGATAATTTTCCAAATCTGCGTTTGGTGGGACCGCTGACAGGATTATTTTTTCTGATAGCTGCCATTCCGACTTTTCTATGGGTAAAAGAACGTACAGTTCCCAGTTCTCTGCCTAAAAATGAAAATTATTTTACAATCGGATGGAAGAGGTTAAAAAAAACATTTGCGGATATTCGGGATTACCGGGATTTAATGATTCTTCTGGCAGCTTTCTTTTTTGCTTATTGCGGTCTGTCCATAGTAATCTCTTTCGCCTTTATTTACGGAGATCAGGTTGTAAGATGGTCGGGGACGACACAAATATTAATGTTTGTCATAACGCAGTTTACAGCGGCGGGAGGAGCTTTTCTGTTCGGCATCATGCAGGACAAATGGAAGGCCAAAAAGACGTTAATGCTGACTCTCGTGATCTGGCTGGTTACCGTGAGTTTGATTTACGGAGTTACTGAAGTGACAGCTTTTATAAACAGTTTGGTTGGGGCCTCGTTTAAAGAGGAGCATATTTTTCTAGTTATCGGATCGATTGCCGGACTTGGTCTGGGATCAACCCAGTCTGCATGCCGGGCGATGGTCGGTCTTTTTTCGCCGGACACAAAATCTGGAGAGTTTTTTGGTTTGTGGGCTTTTACTGGTCGTTTTTCTTCAATCTTTGGACTCATGAGTCTGGGATTATTGCAGATTATTTTCGGTTTGCAAGAAGCGATTCTTGTTTGTTCTGTCTTTTTCCTGATATCAGTGGTCATTATCTTTTTCGTTAATGAAGAACGGGGGAAGATAGCCGCACTTAAACACTCCGGAGAATAGATAATAATATGCACCCATACAGAAGTAGGGATCGTTCCCCGAACGATCCGACCGGCGGCGCATTCGGGGAATGCGCCC
>AWGX01000956.1 GCA_000495415.1 Smithella sp. ME-1
GAAACGTTAAAAAATAAAGAGGCGCAATTTTTTATCGTTAGTTCTTCTTAAAATATCCGCAACCGTCGGTGAAACCTTTTTCCCTTCCAAAAAAGGATGCAAACATCCTGAAGGATGAAGAAAAAGAGGATAGAGCGGCACAGGGCGTTTTTCTTCCCTGATCACTACGCATTTTTTTTTACGGATTGTTTTCAGCCACCGGGCGATTTCTTCGCCGTTGCCGATTGTCGCCGATAAAAGCAGCAGATTAATTCGCGCCGGAAGGTAAATCATTATTTCTTCCCAGACAACGCCGCGATCGGCATCACCCAGGAAATGTGCTTCATCCAGAATCACCAGATCGCATTTCAAGTCCAAGCCCTGATGCATGGCGTCGTAGAGCTGATTGCGCAGTATTTCCGTAGTGCCGACAATAATCGGCGCTTCGGTATTTTCTTTTGTGTCGCCGGTGATGATGCCTACATTTTCCGGATCGAAGTGCAGGCCAAACTCAACCCACTTGGAATTGGAAAGCGCTTTCAGCGGAGAGGCGTACCAGGCTCGCCCACCCTGCTCCATCACGGATAAAATAGCTTCCCGCGCTATCCATGTTTTTCCTGAACCCGTGGGTGCGATTACCAGACAATCGGTTTTTTTGATTGCCTCCAAAGCTTTGACTTGAAAATCATCGGGAACAAAAGTGGCGGGATGTGGCTTACCGATTTTGGCCAGAATATTTTTTAGAGACGAAGCTATTTCCGGCTTGTAATAAGATTCTTTCCGCTTTGATTTTCTTCCTTCCGAGGAACGTCTGAAATGGAATGACTTCTTTCTTTTTTCAATTTTTTCTTGCATTTTAATTACGATCTTAAGAAATGATAGAGACGTTGTCATTGCCCAACTCGCTGACCGGCGAATGACATTTTTGTAAGAAACGAGACAGAGCCGCGCAAAAAAGTAAATTTAATCTTTTATTTTAACCTTTAAATACTTCTTTTTACCTTTTCTCATGAGGACTTCTTTATTATTACCAAAATCGGCCAAAGTAAGTTTTTCATCAATGGATTTTACTGGCTGGTTGTTGACATAAATTCCACTTTGCTCAATTAGCCGTTTGGCTTCAGAAATGGATCCCGTTGTTCCAGATGCAGAACAAATTGTTGTAATTAGCACGCCTTTTTCCAGATCATTTGGTGAAATTTCATAAAATTTAATTGCCGACGTATCACTGGATGCAGCCTCACGTGGTATGGAACTGGAGGGAAACATATCGGCATCCACCGGGCGGGAATGAAACGCTTCCATCGAAGCGCGCCATGCGTCTTCAGCCGCTTTTGTTCCGTGAGTAATCTTTGTCGCTTCAAAGGCAAGTACCGTTTTAGCCATGTTGAGTTGAGCATCAGAGAGTTTTTTGACAATTTTTATTTCTTCAAGCGGCAGCAAGGTGAATAATTTCAGAAATCTTTCCAGATCGGCATCATCGCAGTTAACCCAGTACTGATAATATTCGTACGGGCTGGTCAAAGTACAGTCCAACCAGATTGTTCCTTTCTCTGTTTTTCCCATCTTCTGACCAAGGGATGTGGTTATTAAAGGAAATGTAACGGCATGAGCGTCTTTGGCGGCTATTTTGCGAATCAGTTCCGTGCCGGCCAGCATGTTGCCCCACTGGTCGTTGCCGCCCATTTGCAAAGCACAGCCGTAATTCTGGAACAGATAAAGGAAATCATAACCCTGAAGAACCATATAATTAAATTCGATAAAATTCAGGCCCTTTTCCATTCTGATTTTATAGCTCTCCGCCGCCAGCATTTTGTTCACGCTGAAATGCCGGCCTATGTCTCTTAAAAATTCAATGTAGTTGATTTTTGTCAGCCAGTCGGCATTGTTTAAAAGGAGTGCTTTGCCGTCGGAGAAATCAAGGTATTGAGAAAGTTGTTTTCCAAGACACTTTGCGTTGTAGTCAATCTGCTCACGCGTTAAAACCTGACGCATTTCCGTTTTACCGCTGGGATCACCGATTAAACCTGTACCACCGCCGACCAGCGCAATTGGTCTGTTTCCGCTTTTCTGTATATGCACCAAAGACATGATCGGCACAAGAGAGCCGATGTGCAGACTGGTTGCCGTAGGATCAAACCCGATATAACAGGTAATCGGCCCTCCGGCGAAAAGTTTTTTGATCAAAGTCTCATCGGTTACCTGTTCGATAAAACCTCTTTCTTTTAAAATATCGTAAGCACTTTTCATCAGGTGTTGCCTCTTATGAATCTTTTAACTTAATGCTGATTCTCTCAACAGAATTCGCTTTGCCGCTCACTGAATCTATATCCACGATTACTCCCTGCATTCTGATATCTTCTTTGGCGACCTCGAATTTATTGGGCATCTGTGTCAAAAATCTTTCAATAATTGCTTCTTTATTAATTCCGATAACGGAATTAAAAGGACCGGTCATACCCGCATCACTGATATACGCCGTCCCTTGAGGAAGAATTTCCTCATCAGCAGTCTGCACATGGGTATGAGTGCCGATAACAGCAGACACTTCACCATCGAGATACCAGCCCAGAGCTTTTTTTTCGGAAGTCGCTTCCGCGTGCATATCCACTACAATAATTTTCGTCTTTTCTCTTAACTCGGCGACTTTATTCTTTGCCGTTATAAAAGGACAATCACTGGGGCTCATAAAAACCCGTCCGGCCAAATTAAGAATACCTACATACTCTCCTGTTCTAAGGAGTATCAGAGCAGTTCCAGTACCGGGAGCTGCGGATGGATAATTAGCCGGCCGTAAAAGCCTTTCAAAATCTCCGATAAACTCCAGCACTTCTTTCTTATTCCAGATATGATTGCCGGAAGTAAGCACATCAATATTACATTTAAAAAGTTCTTCGACAACCTTCTGGGTCACGCCGAATCCGGCAGCGACATTCTCACAATTGGCAATGACTAAGTCAATTTTTTTTCTGGAAATCAGGGCAGGCAAAAGTTCTCTCACTGCCATTCTTCCCGGAGAACCGATTATGTCGCCAATAAAAAATATTTTCATTTACTTTTTCCCCTTTTATCGCCGCGCAAAAAATCTATACCTTTTCTGCTTATTAAAGTCCAGTCACTTGTAAAGTGAATAAATTAAAAGACATTTAAAATAAAAAAACCCCACGGCTTATCCCAAAGAAACTTATTGAGATTGCCGCGGGGTAGTTTTATTTCGCGAAATCGGAAACGCGGGTTTCTCTGATTACGGTAACTTTTATCTGCCCGGGATAAGTAAGTTCGCTTTCAATCTTCTTGACTATATCCTTGCACAGCATTGTGGCATCATTTTCGGATATCTTTTCATTTTCCACAAGAATACGGATTTCACGACCCGCCTGAATGGCAAAACATTTGTCAACACCATTAAATGAGTTGGCGATTTTTTCCAGACCTTCCAGACGCTTGACGTAAGTTTCCAGCATCTCGCGACGCGCACCGGGTCTGGCGGCAGAAAGTGTATCCGCAGCCTGAACCAGAACGCCAAGCAGCGTATTGTTTCGTCCGTCATCATGATGAGTAGCGATTGCCTGAGCAATGCGGGGATTCTCGCCGAAACGTTTGGCGTAATCTGCTCCGATAGCCGCATGCGTTCCTTCCACCTTATGATCTATCGCCTTACCGATATCATGCAAAAGTCCCGCGCGTTTGGCTTCTTTAACGTTTACTTTCAATTCCGAAGCCATAATACCGGTAAGATAAGCAACATCCATGGAATGCTGCAAAACATTCTGTGAATAACTGGTACGGTATTTAAGAGAACCCAGCATATTGATTATCTCGGGATGGATATCATGAACACCGACATCAAAAGATGCCTTCTCCCCGGTTTCTCTGATTATTTGATCAACTTCTACTCTTACCTTCTTAACAATTTCCTCTATACGACCCGGATGAATTCTTCCATCCTGTATCAACCTCTCCAGGGAAATTCTGGCAACTTCCCTTCTGATAGGATCAAAGCTGGATAGAACGACAGCTTCCGGGGTATCATCAATAATTAAATCTATTCCTGTTGCTGCTTCAATCGCGCGGATATTTCTGCCTTCACGACCGATAATGCGTCCTTTCATTTCTTCGCTGGGCAGATTAACTGCCGAAACAGTTTTTTCAGCCACAACATCTCCCGCATAACGCTGAATAGCGTACGCGACAATTTCCTGTGCCTTTTTATCAGCGGCTAATTTAGCTTCATCTTCAATTTTACGGACAATCACCGCGGCTTCCTGTTTGGCATCAGCTTCCATAGACTGAATCAATATTTTCTTTGCTTCTTCCGCAGACATTCCCGCTATTTTTTCGAGTTTTTCGTTCTGCTCATCAAGAGCGGCATCCAACTTGCGGCGTTTTTCTTCAATGGACGCTTCTTTGTTGCCTATTAATTTTTCACGTCCTTCAACACTTGATTCCTTTTGCGTTAGCAAATCGGCTTTTTTATCCAGGTTTTCTTCCTTGGCACGAATTCTTTTTTCCCGTGCGTCAAAATCACTTCTTCTTTCTTTTGCTTCGTTATCAAATTCGGCTTTCATCTTCAGGAGGTTTTCCTTCGCTTGAAGTATCGCCTCCTTTTTAATGGTTTCCGCCTCCTTCTTCGCTTCTTCAGCGATACGCACCATTAATTTTTTCGATGACTTAATTTCTCTGGCTGCGAGAGCCTGTTTCAAAATAAAGCCGATAATAATACCTGAAACAACAGCCACAACCAAAACTACAACTGATACACCGGCTATCCAATACATAAAATGTTACCTCCTTCTTGCTCCTCCGGAAAACCCACTTCTCAACTTGTAAACCTGCACAGTTAATACTGTAGAACATCTCTCCGGCAGAGCTATATTTTAACCTCGCGGCTGGCATACAATTACCGATAGTCACAACCGCGAGAAATTCAGCGAGGTTAATACCTCTAACTTTCTCCAATTTTATATTGCTATTTTTAAAAGGCGGAAAAGATATTTCACTGGAAAGCGGGACACTAAAACCCCCGCATATGCCGTGTTAATAGCCATTTTGAACCTTCTTGCAAAGTGGGCACCTGTATTGGTTGTTTCAGGCTTTCTGCTTGCCGATAAACGGAAAAGCAGCTATGCACACCGCAATCAAGGAAAGGTCCCAGGTCAAAAATGTTGGCTCAAAGACAAATACTAATCACGTACATCGCAGGGGCGAACAAGAGCTTGCTAAATTACTTCATCAATCAGTTGAATTAATTTTTCGGCTCTGCTTTCGATCTGATCGCAGAGTTCCTCGTTAACTCCTTTTAATTTTAACAACTCTTCCGAAATGTTTAAAGCCGCCAGGATGGCCACGTTTAAAGTCTTTATTCCGTTACCGGAGCGCAAAACCTCATCCATTTTTTCGTTTACGAACCGGACAACGTTTGCCACTTCTTCATCTTCTGAATCGCTTAAAACAGAAAGTTCCTGCCCCAATACCGTTATTTTGTGACTATTTTTCAAAACACACGCCCTGGAAGCTTATTTTACTGAATCTATATCTGCGATTAATTCAAGCAGTGCATCTACCCTTGCGCGTACGCTGTTCCTTTCCTCGTCTAATGCTTTTAATTTATCTTTTACCCCTTCTAATTCCGCCTCTTTATTTTTTAACGTTTC
>AWGX01000957.1 GCA_000495415.1 Smithella sp. ME-1
CTGTTACCGGAAGCCATATCGCTGCAAATTGCAGCATAGTACATCATTGCCCTCATACCTTCCACGTTGGACTTCATCCACAGGAGCATACGTCTGACATCGGTATGTTGTATAATCGGAACACGAGGCGCTTGAGGATTTTTCAATCCGAGGAGTGATGAACCCTGGTGTCTTTCTTTTGTATGCTTTAGCGCGTGAAGATAGGCAATGGATGCGCTGGATAGGCCCTGAAGCCCTGTAGTAAGCCGGGCATCGTTTATCATTTGAAACATGGTTTTCATGCCCGCCCGCTCATTGCCCAATATTTCAGCATAACAGTCATTATTGCTGCCATAGTTAACCGTGCAGGTAGCACTGCCACGAATTCCCATCTTTTCTTCTACTTTGGTAATTTCATAGTCATTGCGTTTTCCCAGTGACCCGTCTTTATTAATAAGATACTTGGGTACTATGAAAATAGAGAGACCTTTTGTACGCGCAGGATCACCTTCGATTCTGGCCAGTACAATATGAATAATATTTTCAGTGAGATCCTGATCGCCGGCAGTAATAAAAATTTTCGTACCCTGAAGTTTAAAGGTTCCATCAGGCTGCCTTACTGCCTTTACGCTGATGTTACCCATATCTGATCCGGCTCCTGATTCAGTAAGACACATACATGCTCCCCATTGGCCGGTAACCATTCTGGGAAGGTATTTGTCTTTTTGTTCTTTTGAACCGTGGGCATTAATAAGGTGTGCCGCACCTTCAACAAGCACCGGATAGGAGCAGAATGCGAAATTATGCATGAACCATTCATGAGCCGCCATCCGCATAATCATGGGAAGTCCCTGACCCCCATAATTCCTGGAAAGCGCCATACAGTTCCATCCGGTTTTACTGAAGAGCTTGTACGGACGATGAAAACACTTTGGTACGATGACATTACCTTTTTCTAGTCTGCATCCTTCTTTGTCACCCTCAGTAATGGTGGGAAATATTTCATCTATAGCAAATTTTTGTGCCTTCGAGAGAATTATCTTAAGCGTATCAGCGGAAAAGTCGGAGTATTTCTCTAATCCCAGAAGCTTATCCATTTCCAGCATCTCAAATAACACAAAGTTCTGGTCCCTTTCATCTAAAATCAAGTTGCTCATCGGACCACCCCCTTTATGAATAATTATTTAATTTTTCGAGCTGCTTGAAAAATTTCGAAGATGTCATTCTTCTTAATTTGTCCTCGCTCTGAATGAAGTGCCTGGAATTCAAGTTCCCTTTATTCATACTACGCTTCTTCTCCAGCTGCGAATTTCTTTTGAGATATGCTACCTCCTCTCCTACTAATACCTGCGTTGCTACTTCCTGCTACTGATTCTCAAATTCTCATTACAACGGAATGTTCCCGTGACGTTTGCTGTATCGCGGAGGTTTTTTCTTAGTCGACAAAAATTCCAGCGACTGAATCAAGACTTTTCTCGTATCCTTAGGTTCAATGACATCATTAATAAAGGGGTTATAGGCTGCTTCTCGCATGGGATTACAGGTGCGTTCTTCAAGCTCCCTGACGAACATATCACGTGTTTCATCAGGATTTGGAGAACTTCGGATGACTTCACCCATAAAAAGCTCTACTGTTGCCTTTGCTCCCATTACACCCAACTCGGTAATAGGCCAGTAAAACATCATGTCTGTACCTCGCTGGGCCGGTATGATGCCCATGCCAAGATTACCCCCTCCGTAGGAC
>AWGX01000958.1 GCA_000495415.1 Smithella sp. ME-1
TATTACTCCACTGAAAAACTTTTCACCGGTAAATGAATAAGATTCCACTAATCGGTCATCTTTAAGAGAGCCTTCGATAATTATTCTTTGTTCATCATGAGCATATGTCGTTATTTCTATACCTCGTGTATGCAGTTTTTCCCCTTTTGATCCCCATATGGATTGCATTTTAGTTTGATTCTCCTCTAATATATTTCAAAGTCAGAAT